>DASZDF010000471.1:0-1654 GCA_035942275.1 Solirubrobacteraceae bacterium
GGTCTCGGACGCCGAGGCCAGCGCGCAGGTCTCGGTGCTGGCCGCCGCCGGCCTGCTCGCGGATGCAGCGCGCCCGGCGTTCGCCCATCCGATCGTCCGCCAGGCGATCCTCGAGGCCCTACCGGCCGGCGAGCGTGCCACCGCGCACGCGGCCGCCGCGCGCCTGCTGTCCGAGGAGTCCGAGCCGGCCGAGCACGTGGCCGGGCACCTGCTCGAGACGCCGCCGATCGGCGAGCCGTGGGCGTTCGAGGCGCTCGCCGTCGCCGGGCGCAAGGCGGTCGCGATCGGCGACGCCGAGGGCGGGGCGCGGCTGCTGCGGCGCGCTCTGGACGAGCCGGCCGGAAGCGAGGCGCGGGGCCGCGTGCTGGTCGCGCTCGCCGGCGCCCTCACCGCCGGCGGCGACACCGGCGGGGCCGAGGAGCACCTGGAGACCGCGCTCGCCACGCTCTCCGACCCCGCGGACCGCGCCCGCGCGCTGCTCGACGCGGGACGCCGGCTGCACCTCGCGGGGCGCTTCGGCGACGCGGTCGCGGCGTTCGCGCGGGGGCTCGACGAGCCGTTCGGCGATGCCGAGCTCGAGCAGGAGCTGCTGACGTCCCGGGCGCACGCCGCGCTGTGGGACCCCGCAGGCGGGACGGGCGCGCTCGAGGACGCGGTGCGGACCCTGCGGGAGATCGGGGAGCCGACCACGCCGGACGAGCGCGCCGCGCTCGCCGCCCTGGCGGGCGTCTCGGTGCTCCGCGGCGAGGACCTCGAGGGGACGCTCGACATCGCCCGGCGCGCGTGGGGGAACGGCGCCCTGCTCGACGAGCTCGGTCCGGAGCATCCCGGTCTCTACACCGTCGGCCCGGCCTTCGGGTTCTCGGCGCAGCACGACCTGGCCGACGCGGTCTTCCTGGGCGCGGTGCGCGAGGCGCGCCGGCGCGGATCCGTCCTCGCGTTCGCCTCGGGCATGTTCGGCCACGGCGCGACCTCGATGTACCGCGGCAACGTCTCGGACGCGGTGAGCGCGCTCGAGTCCGCGCTGGACGCGCAGCGCTACGGCTGGGGCCAGTTCGTCACCGGCGGGCTCTGGGTGTACGTGCGGTCGCTGATCGCGCGCGGCGACCTGGCGACCGCGGAGCGCGCGCTCGCGCTACCCGCCGAGCGCGAGCGCGAGCTCGCCGAGGGGCAGAACTTCTCCGCGCTGCTCAGCGCCCGCGGCTACCTGCACATGGCTCGCGGCGACGCCGCCTCCGCGCTGCCGCTGTTCCGCGAGGCCGGCCGCATCGCCCTGGCCATGGGCGCCGTCAACCCCGTGTTCTTCGCGTGGCGCCCCGGCCTCGTGGCCGCCCTCGTCGCGCTCGGCGAGCGCAGCCAGGCGCGCGAGGCCGCCGAGGAGCAGCTCGCGCTCACGCGGCGCTGGGGGAC
Organism: Solirubrobacteraceae bacterium; assembly: GCA_035942275.1. Taxonomy (GTDB): domain Bacteria; phylum Actinomycetota; class Thermoleophilia; order Solirubrobacterales; family Solirubrobacteraceae; genus CADCVT01. The sequence continues at coordinate 1,411 of DASZDF010000471.1, forward strand.
GTCGACCTCGCTCGGCTGGAGCACGCGCGACCTGGCCTCGACGTACGACGGCGCCGAGCGCGTCGAACTGCTCGAGGAGGCGGCCGACTTCCTGCGCGACTCGGTCGGCCGCCTGGAGTACGGCGTGACGCTCCTCTTCCTCGGCGCGGCGCACTTCGTCGAGGGCCGGCCGGAGGACGCCCGGACCCACCTGCGCGGCGCGCTCGACATCGCCGACGCGGGCGGCGCGCACGCGCTCGCCGAG
>DASZDF010000472.1:0-4011 GCA_035942275.1 Solirubrobacteraceae bacterium
AAGGCGCCCGAGGGCTGGACGATCCCGGTCGAGAACACGCTGCCGACGGTCAACCTCGAGGACATCCTCGCGAGCCTCGACCGCGACACGCGCGACTACCTGCGCCTCCTGCTCGCCAACGCCGGCGACGGGCTCGAGGACGCCGGCGACGACCTCGCCGCGACCTTCAAGCGCTTCGAGCCGGGCGCCGAGTACGCGCGGCGCATGACCGCCAAGCTCATCGAGCGGCGCGGCAACATCCGGCGCTCGATCCACAACCTGCGGCTCCTCGTCGAGGCCGTCGGCGAGAAGGACGACCAGCTCGCGCAGCTCATCGACAGCTCGAACACGGTCTTCCGCTCGTTCGTCAACCAGGACGCGAACATCCGCGACGCGCTCCAGCAGCTCCCGCCGACGCTGCAGGTGACGAACCGCGGCCTGCGCAAGGCGGAGCGGCTCGCGAACGTCCTCGGGCCGGCGCTCGAGGACCTGCGGCCGACCGCGCGCACGCTTGGCCCGACGCTGCGCCGGGTCCGCCCGTTCCTGACGACGTCGACGCCGATCATCCGCGACCAGCTGCGGCCGTTCGCCCGCGACGTGCTGCCGACGGTCAAGAGCCTGCGCGGCGCCGCCCGCGGCCTCGCCGACGTCACGCCCGACCTGCGCGACACCCTGCGCGTCCTCAACTACCTCTTCAACGAGATCGCGTACAACCCGCCCGGCGAGGGCGACGAGGGCTACCTGTTCTGGGCGTCGTGGGCGAACCACCTCGGGACGCTCCTCTTCAGCACCCAGGACGCGCACGGCCCGATCCGCCGCGGCACGATCCTCATCTCCTGCACGACCGCGACCGTGCTCAACACGATCATCGCGTCCGACCCGCGGCTCGGCGAGATCGCGCAGCTCAGCGGCCTGCCGCAGAGCTCGCAGATCTGCCCGCAGTCGAGCCAGGCCGGCGGCACCACGCCGCCGCCGTCGGGAGGTGGCGGCTAGGTGCAGAAGCAGGCCCCGACCATCGGCCGGCTGCTCGTCATGGTGGGCTTCGCGCTCTCGTGCTTCGGCCTGCTGCTGTTCCTGTGGCTGGCCTTCGGCGGCCCGATCCCGCTGAAGCCGAAGGGCTACCAGCTCCAGGTCTCGTTCGCCGAGGGCACGCAGCTCGCCGTCGAGGCCGACGTCCGCGTCTCCGGCGTCCCGGTCGGCAAGGTCAAGACGGTCGAGCCGAACGCCGAGACCGGGCGCTCCGTCGCCACGATCCAGATGGAGGAGCGCTTCGCGCCGATCGCCTGCGACACGAAGGCGATCCTCCGCCAGAAGACGCTGCTCGGCGAGACCTACGTCGAGCTGACGCCGGGCAACGCCGGCGGCTGCATGGTCAAGGAGGGCGGCAGCCTGCCCAACGGCCAGGTGTCGTCCACCGTCGAGCTCGACGAGATCTTCCGTGCCTTCGACCCGAAGACGCGCGAGGACTTCCAGACCTGGATGCAGCAGCAGGCGCGCGGCGTCGACGGGCGCGCGCAGGACATCTCGGACATCCTCGGCAACCTCGAGCCGTTCGCCGAGGACGTCAACGACCTCGTGAAGATCCTCGACGCGCAGGAGGGGCCGGTCCGCCAGGTCGTGCGCAACACCGGGCAGGTCTTCGACGCGATCTCCGAGCGGCGCGGCCAGCTCCAGGGCGCGATCGTCAACGGCAACCGCGTCTTCGAGACGACCGCCGCGCGCGACCAGGAGCTGCGCGAGCTGTTCACCGTCTTCCCGACGTTCAACCGCGAGGCCGAGACCACCGTCCGCCGCCTCGAGGAGTTCGCGGTCGACACCGACCCGCTCATCGACCAGCTCCGACCGGCGGCCCGCGAGCTCAGCCCGACGCTCGTCGACCTGGCCGCGCTCGCGCCCGACCTCAAGGCGCTGTTCCGCGACCTCGACCCGCTCATCGTGGCGTCGCGCCGCGGCATCCCCGCCACGCAGCAGTTCATCGAGGACCTGCGCCCCGCGCTCGGCGAGTTCGACCCGCTGCTCAAGCAGCTCAACCCGATCGCGAACTGGCTGAGCGAGTACCGCAGCGAGATCCGCGCGTTCTTCGCGAACTCGCCGGCGGCCACGCAGGCGCGGACCCCGGACGGCGTGCACTACCTGCGCACCTCGAACCCGCAGAACCCCGAGAACCTCGCCGTGTATCCGCGGCGGATCGGCTCGAACCGGCCGAACGCGTACATGAAGCCGCGCGGCTTCGACAACCTCGACCGCACGAGCGCCCAGGACCCGGGCCTCCTCGCCTACGAGACGCGCCACTGCGGCCGGCCGAACCCGACGACCGATCCGCCGGAGGCCCTTGCCGACGCCCTCCAGCAGGTGCTGCCGATCCTCCAGCAGCCGCCGCCGACCGGGCCGCCGAACCCGCTCGAGCCGCCGCCGCCGACCCCGGAGGGGCTGGCCGGCAACATCGCGGCGTTCTTCTTCAACAACGCGGGGCGCGACGTCCCGGCGCCCCCGTGCGTCTCGCAGGGCCCGTTCCGCACGGCGGAGGGCGAGCTCGTGGACGACGGCGGCGAGCTGACGCAGTACCCGCACGTGCGCGAGGCGGCCTCGAGCACGAGCAACCCCGACGGGGACTAGTCCTCTGCGCGAGGTCCTGAAGCGCGTCGTGGCGTTCGCCGCCGGCCGCCCGGCGCCGGTCGTCCTCGCCGTGGTCGTGCTGACGCTGGCCGGCGGCCTGCTCGCGCTGCGCCTCGAGCCGAGCACCGGCGCCGACACCCTGGTCGGCAGCGGCAGCGACTCCTACGAGGCGACGCAGCGCTACTACGACGACTTCGGTGGCGACGCGGTGATCGTGCTCGTGCGCGAGCCGCTGACGAAGCTCGTGCTGACCGACGACCTCGGGCGGCTGTTGAAGTTCGAGGGCTGCATCGGCGGCAACGTCCCGGTGAACGTCGAGCCCTACGGCGGGCCGAACAGCCCGTGCGCGCGGCTCGCCCGGGACAAGCCGGCGAAGGTCGTCTTCGGCCCCGCGACGTTCATCAACGAGTCGGTCCGCCAGCTCACGAGCGAGTTCGTCAAGCGCAGCCGGGCGGCGAAGCAGCAGGCCGATCGAGCGGCGCGCGCGGCGCGCGAGCTGGCGAAGGCAAAGGGGTGGTCGCCGGAGCGCATCGCGGCCGCCGAGAAGGCTGCGAAGGACGCGGTGAACCTCCAGTTCACGCGCGACGTCCTGCGCATCGCGCTGCGCTACGGCATCACCGGCGAGCCGCGGATCGACGATCCGAACTTCGTGTCGAAGCTGGTCTTCGACTCGTCCAAGCCCGCCGGGACGCCGAAGGGGCGCTTCGCGTACCTGTTCCCCACGAAGGACGCCGCGCTCGTGCAGGTGCGGCTGAAGCCCGACCTGTCCGACGCCGAGCGCGAGCGGGCGATCGCCGACATCCGCGCCGCCGTGAAGATGGACGAGTGGAAGCTCAAGAACGGCGGGGAGTTCGTGGTGACCGGCGCGCCGGTGGTGCTCGCCGACCTCGCCGTCGAGGTCACCGACTCCATCGTCCTGCTGCTCTTCGCGGCGCTGCTCGTCATGGCCGCGACGCTCGCGCTCGTGTTCCGCGCCCGGCTGCGGCTGCTGCCGCTCGCGATCGCCCTCGCCGCGGCGGCGCTGACGTTCGGCGCGCTGTCGCTGGCAGGGGCGTCGCTGACGATGGCGTCGATCGCGGTGCTCCCGGTGCTGATCGGACTGGCGGTCGACTACGCGATCCAGCTCCAGTCGCGGACGCTGGAGGAGACGCGGGGAGGGGGAGACGTCGGGCGCGGCGCGCGGCGGATGGCCGTCGCCGGCGCTCCGACGGTCGCCACCGCGGCGGCGGCGACGATGGCCGGCTTCCTCGTCCTCGTCCTCTCGCCGGTCCCGATGGTGCGCGGGTTCGGGCTGCTGCTCGTCGTCGGCATCGTCTTCGCGTTCGCGGTCGCGCTCACCGCGGGGACCGCGGCACTCGTGCTCGGCTCGCGGGCGAGGTCGCCGCGCGGCGCGCTCGGCGACGCGCTGCGCGGGGC
>DASZDF010000473.1:0-3451 GCA_035942275.1 Solirubrobacteraceae bacterium
GGCGCGCGCCTCCGCGGGCGCCTGAGCCGACTCCGCGAGGGCCCGCCAGGCGGCGGCGTTGTCCGGCTCCTCCCGCGTCGCCTCGCGCGCCAGCGCGGCGGCCTCGCCCGCCCGGCCCTGGGCGTTCAGCGCGCCGGAGACGGCGACGAGGGCGGTCGTGCCGCGGCAGCTCTCCCGGATGCGCCTGACGTCCTCCGGCGCCGCTCCCGCCCCGCGCAGCGCCGCGGAGAACACGGATCGCCGTGCGTCCTCGCAGCGGTCGTGGTCGTGCAGCCGCGCCGCGAAGAACACGGCGGCGACCACGGCGAGGGCGGCGGCGGCGAGCCTCACGGCCGCCTCGCGTGGACGACGAGGCTGAGCCCGACCGGCGGGCGGAACCGGTCCTCGGTCACCGCGCGGTAGGCCGGGAGGATCCGCTCGTACGCGCGCAGCGAGCGCGGGTCGAGGGAGGGCGCGCGCGCGCGGTTCTTCGCCACCCAGCCCAGGATGCCGAGCGCGTTGAACCGGTAGAGGTCGAGCGTGTGGAGGCCGGCCCGCTCGACGACGTCGCGCAGCCGCGCGGGCGTGTACCGGCGCTCGTGGCCGTACTGCGCGTCGAGGCGCCCGTACAGGCGCGGGTGCGCGGGGACGAGCAGCGTCAGCACGCCTCCGGGGCGCAGCGCGGCGCCCATCGCGGCGACGGCCGCGTGGTCGTCGGCGATGTGCTCGATCGCGTTCAGCGCGACGACGAAGTCGCGGTCCCCGTGGCGCAGCGACGGCGCGTCGGGGAGCGTCTCCTCGGCGACGTTCGGGAACGCGCTGCGCAAGCGGGCCGCGCAGCCCGGGTCCGGCTCGACGAGGAGGAGGTCCTCCACGCCCGCGTCCCGGATGCGCGCGCTGTACGTCCCGATCCCCGCGCCGACCTCCGCGACCCTCCCGCGGACGTACGGGCGGAACTGCTCGAAGATCCAGTCGGCCAGTCGCTCGGCCTGCGCGAGCTGCTCGAGGTCCCAGACCGTCTCCGTGTACGTCATCGCGGCGGCAGGCTAACCGCGGCGCGCGGCGGCGACGGTCCGCCACAGCGCGATGCCGACGAGGACGACCGCGGCGACCCCGACCCAGTGGGCGGCGATCAGCTCGACGGCGTAGTTCGAGTTGTAGCCGCCGGGGTCGCGCGGCGCGATCGCGAGGTAGAGGACGGGGACGACGACGGCGAGCAGCCCGCCCGCGGCCAGCGCGAGCGCCCGGGTGGAGAAGCCGCGCCACAGCACGAACGCGACCGCCGGCGCGATCACGACGCCGGCGCGAATCGCGAACACGAAGCCGAGGACGACGCCGGCGGCGAGGCCGGCGAGCAGCGCGCGGCGAAGCGGCCAGGCCGCGGCGCCCGCTTCGGGGAGCGGCCCGAGCGGCTTCGGGAGCGGGGCCGTCGCGCGCAGCGCCAGAGCGAGCAGGGCCAGGCAGGCGAGGAGCGAGACGATGTACCCGGGCTTCAGCCAGCGGTTCGGCGCCCAGGCGACGGCGACCTCCTCGCACCCGGGCTCGACCCGCCACGCGTTCGCGTAGCCCTGCATCGGCGCTGGCTCACCGAGGTCCTCGCCGTCGCACGTCGCCCGCCAGCCCTCGTTGTAGCTCTCCCCCACGACGAGCCACGACGGCTGGGCGACGTCCAACCTGATCCCTTCGCGCTCGCCGCGCCCCTGCTCGCCCGCGTCGACGACGCGGCCGGTGGGGGCGGCGGGCGGCGCCGTGGGGACCGGTTCCAGCCGCAGGTGGTCCACGGTGAGGATGCCGTCGCCGCCCACGACGTCCTGCTCGCCGGCGGGGAGCTCGAGCAGGCCGCCGCACTGCTCGACCCGCACCGCCTCGCCGGCGTCGAGCGACTCGACGGCGCCGCGTGCGCGCAGCCCGACGCTGCCGGCCGCGGTGCGGAGGGACGCGTCGCCGCACCGCCCGCGCAGCGGCCCGCTCCGCGGCACGGCCATCCTCGGCACGCCTTCGACCTCCGCGATCCCCACCGCGCGCCGCTGGCGCTCGCGACCAGTCGCGCCCGCCGGGAACCGGGCCTCCACGACCTCGATCGTCAGCGAGCGGCCGCGGACACGTCGCGGGAGGACGACCGTCCCGTCGCCGCCCACGTCGAGCGGCGGGCCCGCGACCGCGCCGCCGACGCCCACCCGCACGCGCGTCGGCCTGCGCACCGTCTCGCGCGGGGGCGCGAGTCGCAGCCGCTCCACCGTGAACGGCGCTCGCGATTCCAGCCGCAGCGACTGCGGGCGGTCGAGCCAGGGCGCGACCCACGCGGTGTCGCGCGCGCCGTCGAACGCGCCCGACGCGCGGAACCCGGCGAGCCCGCGGTAGCGGCCGGTGGACGTCGCGACGAGGTCGCCGCGAGCGCCGGCGAGACGGTCGAGCGCAGCGTCCGAGGCGCGGGGATCGGGCGACGACCACCCCTCGACCGCGACCCGCTGCGGCGCCGGCGGCGCGATCGTCCGCGCCAGGCGCCGCTCGGGGTCGACGCGGTCGCGCACGAGGTACGACTGGAACGGGCCGCTCGGCGGCCCGGACCGCAACGGCGCGTCGACGGTCGTGCGCGAGAGGAGGTAGGTGATCGGCGCCTCCATCCCGCGCAGCGCCTCCTCGACGAGCACCGGCGGGCGCAGCCGCTCGCGCGCCCGGACACCGGGGATCCGCAGCTCGCGGATCCCGCCCGCGCCGCCCGTGATGCCATCCGGCTGAGAGACGTCGACGATCCGCACGCTGACCTCGTCGGTGCGGTCCGCGAGGCGCAGCCGGTTCCAGCCCGGCTTCACCGCCACCTCCTCGCCGTTCAGCGCGATCCGCCGGACCGTGCCGTGCCGGTCGCCGTACGGGAGGACGTCGACGTACGGGATCTCGCGCGGCTCGTCGAGCTCGACGGTGAGCACGTGCCGCGGCCGCGCGAGCGCGCGATCCGCGAGCCACGCGGTCGACGCGTCGCCGTCGATCGCCGCGAACGGTCGGTGCTCGGGGAACTGCGTCACCTGCGGCGACGCGGGCGCGGTCACCGACCGGACGCCTGCGATCCGCGCCACGGTCTGCGCGTCGGGGCCGCGATCCTCGAACGGGTTGAGCATCGCGCCGTCCTCGGAGACGTCCTGGTCGGGCGGCAGCGTCGGGCCCGTGTTCGCGCGCAGCCGCGCCGCGGTGTACGCGCGGCGGCGGTTCGTGTCGGTGACGACGAAGCGCGCGCCCGAGCGGGCGGCGCGGCGCAGCTCGTCAGGGTCGAGGTCCGCGGCGTACGCCAGGCCGTCCGCCGACGTCACGCCGCCGAACGCCGCGAGGGCGACGAGCCCGTCGGCCCCGCCGTCGACGATCGTCCCGCCGCGGCGCGGCAGCAGCCGGACCGTCCCGCCGGTCCCCAGCCGGTGGACCCGCAGGCGCGGCACCAGCGCGTCGGCGCGCACGCGGCCCGCGGCGGCGTGCTCGCGGC
>DASZDF010000474.1:0-7894 GCA_035942275.1 Solirubrobacteraceae bacterium
GTCGAGTCCTGCGTCGCCTCGAGCCGCGCGCGCTCCTCGAGGCGCCACTGCCACCACTCCCGGATGACGATCTGGATCGACGCCGCCACCGGGATCGCCACGAGCGCGCCGAGCACCCCCAGCAGCGCGCTGCCGCACAGCACCGCGAAGAGCACGACGAACGGCTGCACGTCGACCGTGCGCTTCTGGATCTGCGGCTGCACGAGGTTGTTCTCGAGCTGCTGGTAGACGATCGCCCAGACCGTCCAGACGATCGTGTCGGTCGGGAAGTCGTTGAACAGCGTGACGATCCCGATCAGGACGGCGGCGATGGTCGCGCCGATGAGCGGGATCAACGACATGAACCCCGCGAGCACGGACAACGGCCCGGCGAACGGCACGCCGAGGATCGAGAGGACGATGAACGTCAGCGTGCCCGCGATGAGCGCGATCGCCATCGCCCCCGCCACGTAGCCCGCCACGGCGGCCGCGATCCGCTCCATCACGCGATCCAGCCGCGCGGCGCGCTCGGGAGCCATCAGCGACAGCGCGCCCTTCCGCCACCGCGGCCCGGACCCGAGCATGAACGCGGTGAGCACCAGGATCGTGACCAGCGCGAAGATCGAGTTGACGAGGCCGATCCCGATGTCGCCGAGGATCCCCGCCGCGTCGCCCACCCGACCCGGCAGCTTGCCCGCCTCCTCGGTGATGCGGCCGGTGATGTCGTAGTCCTCGTCGATCTCGCGCAGCCGCTCGTTCTCCTCGACGAACTCCCGCAGGTCGGCGGCGTACTGCGGGACGTCGCGCGCGAGGTCGTCGACCTGCGTGACGATCGGCGGCACGATGATCAGCGCGAGCAGGATCGGGATCGCGAGCAGCCCGATGTAGACGATCGTGATCGCGAAGCCGCGCCGCATCCGCCTGGCGAGGATGTTCACCGGCGCCGCCAGCGCGAGCGCGAGGAACCCCGCGATGAGCACCCACCCGATCGGCTGGCGCAGCAGGTAGACGAGGTACAGCGAGCAGCTGACGCCGACGATGACGAGCACCGCCTGGAACACGAGGCGCGGGGTCGAGACGTTGCGCACGCGGCGCAGACTCTGACCGGCGCGGCGGACGGCTAGGTCACTGGAGGTACGACGCGGGCAGGCCGCCCACGCCGAGGAGCCCGGGGCCCACGTGGGCGCCGATCACCGGCCCGACCTCGGACACCGTCACGGGCTCGACGCCGAAGATCTCCCGCCCCCGCTCGACCAGCCGCTCGGCCTGCTCCGGCGCCTGGATGTGCTGGACGATCCACGCGTCCGCGCCGTCGGCGTGGCGCGACCGCATGTACTCCACCATCCGCTCGAACGCCTTGCCCTGCGTTCTCACCCGCTCGACCGGCGTGATCTCCGACTCGATCGAGAGGATCGGCTTGATCTTCAGCGCCCCGCCGATCCACGCCTGCGCGGCGCCGATGCGTCCGCCGCGCCGCAGGTACTCGAGCGTGTCGACCGCGAACCACACCTTCAGCTCCTCGCGCGCCGCGCGGGCGTGCGCCGCCACCTCGCTCAGCCCGCCGCCCGCCTTCGCCCGCGACGCGGCGGCCATCGCCATGAACCCGAGCCCGCCGCACGTCGTCGCCGAGTCGAGCACCTCGATCCGCCCGGCGTGGCCGCGCTCCTCGAGCTGGGCCTTGGCCTGGAGCGCCGTGTCGTAGGTGCCGGAGATGCCCGCGGAGATGTGGAGCGAGAGGACGTCGTTGCCCGCCTCGAGCAGCGGCTCGAAGACCTCGACGAAATCGCCGATCGACGGCTGCGAGGTGGTCGGCAGCTCCGAGGCCGAGCGCAGCCGGTCGTAGAACGCCTGGAAGTCGCCCATGTCGGACTCGCGCTCGAGCTCGTCGCCGAAGCGGACGTAGAGCGAGACGAGGTGGAGATCGTGCCGCGCGACGACGTCGGCCGGCAGGTACTGAGTCGTGTCGGTCACGACGGCGACAGGTGACATTCGGACCCTCCCGAGGCGGACCCTACACTCTGCGCCCCTTGCCCACGGTCCTCGTCACCGGCGCCACGGGCCTCGTCGGCTCGCACGTCACGCGCCTGCTCGTGGAGCGCGGCGACCGGGTCCGCGTGACCGTCCGCGACCGCTCCCGCACCGACAACCTCGAGGGCCTCGAGCTCGAGCGCGTCAGGTGCGACGTGCTCGACCGGCGGGCGGTCCGGCGCGCCATGCGCGGGGTCGATCGCGTCTTCCACATCGCCGGCCACACGTCGCTGCGCGCGAGCCGCGACGTCCTTTTCCGGATCAACGTCCAGGGCACGCGGATCGTCCTCGAGGAGGCGCTGCGCGCGGGCGTCGAGCGCGCCGTCCACACGTCGTCGGTCGCGGCGATCGGCCCCGCCCCGCGCGGCTCGACGGCCGACGAGCGCCAGCCGTTCCTCGCCAACGCGCTCGACGTCCCGTACGTGCACGCCAAGCGCGAGGCGGAGGCCGAGGCGCTGCGCGCTGCCGCGGCGGGCCTGCCGGTCGTGATCGTCAACCCCGCCCACGTCTTCGGCGCCGGCGACCTCTACCGCTCCTCCACCGAGCTCGTGCTGCGCTTCCTGCGCCGGCAGATCCTCGCCTACGTCGACGGCGCGCTGAACGTCGTCGACGCCGAGGACGTCGCGCGCGGCCACCTGCTCGCCGAGGAGCACGGCCGGCCGGGGGAGCGCTACATCCTCGGCAACCGCAACTTCACGCTCGACCGGCTGCTCGCCGACCTCGGCCGGCTCTCGGGCGTCGCCCCGCCCGCGCTGAAGCTCCCCGTGCCCGCGGCGCTCGCGCTCGCGCGCGCGGTCGAGGCCACCGCCGGCACGCCGCCGATCACGCAGGTCGAGGTCCGCACCGCCTCGCAGTGGTGGACGTACCGCAGCACGAAGGCCAAGCGCGAGCTCGGCTGGAAGCCGTCGCACCACGAGGACACGCTGGAGCGCACGATCGCCTGGTACCGCGACCGCGGGACGGCTGGCCTCGCGCGGCCCGGAACGGGCCAGCCGATCGGGCTGCGCCTCGCGGGCTTCGCGGTCCGCCGGGCCGACGCGGTCGTCGACCGGATCACGACCTGATGGCCACGCTCTACCGCTGCCGCACCCCGACGAACTGGCTGTGCCCGTGCGGCCGCGTCGCGCGCGAGCTGCGCCGGCACGACATCGAGTACGTCGAGGTCCGCGTGGCGCGCCGGCGGCGCGACCGCGCGGAGGTCGAGGCGCTCTCCGGCCAGCGCCACGTCCCGGTCGCCGTCATCGGCGGCGAGGCCATCTGCGACTCGCACCGGATCGTCGAGCATCTGCGATGGCGCGCGAAAGAGGGGTCGCAGTAGATACCGTGCGTCGCTTGCGCGCGCCACTCCTCACCACTGTGCTGGCGCTCGGCCTCGCCGCGCCCGCGGTCGCCGCCGAGCCCGTCATGCCCCTCTCCGAGGTCCAGAGAGGGATGCGGTGCAGCGGGCTCTCGGTCGTCCAGGGCACCGACATCGTGCCGTTCGACGTCGAGATCCTCGACGTCATCGCCGGCGACGACGCCGCCGCCGCCCCGCGGATCCTCATCCGCGTCTCCGGCGAGGCGGTCGACCGCACCGGGCTCGGGCCCGGCTTCTCGGGGTCGCCGATCGTCTGCCGCGACCGCGAGGGCCGCGACGCGTACGCGGGCGCGATCTCCGAGAGCGTGGGGGAGTACGGCGGGAAGGTCGGGCTCGCGACGCCGATGGAGTCGATCGTGGCGCAGCCGGTCGACCCGCCGATGGCGACGCCGCCCGCGCCGCGGGGCGCGAAGCCGCTGACCGCCCCGCTGTCGATCGGCGGCCTGACGCCGCGCGTCGGGCGCTTCTTCACGAGGCTCGCGGCGCGCGAGGGCAAGCTGCTGATCGCGTCCGCGGGCCGCCCGCGCGCGGCGAGCTTCCCCGTCCAGCAGCTGCGGCCGGGCTCGGCGATGGCGGCGGGCATGTCGAGCGGCGCGCTCGCGGTCGGCGCGGTGGGGACCGTCGCGTACGTCGACGGCGACCGCGTCTGGGCCTTCGGGCACCCGTTCGACGGCGCGGGGCGGCGGTCGCTCTTCCTCCAGGACGCCTACGTCTACACCGTCGTGAACAACCCGGTCGGCGTGGAGGGCGTGAGCACGTACAAGCTCGCGGTCCCCGGCCACGACGTCGGCGTCGTCAGCGGCGACGGCCTGTCGGCGATTGCAGGGCGCCTGGGCGTGATGCCGAAGCGCTTCCCGATGCGGGTGATCGCGACCGACGGCGACACCGGTCGCGTCCGCGACCTGCACCTGAACATCACCGACGAGAACTTCCTCGGCCAGCCGATCGGCATCTCCGCGCTGTCGATCGTCGGCGCCGCGGCGACGTCGCAGGCGGCGACGACCGCGCTGGGCGAGGTGCCCGCGCGGCAGAGCGGCGAGATGTGCGCGACGTTCCGGCTGGCCAACGAGCGCCGCCCGCTGCGCTTCTGCAACCGCTACGTGATGCGCGACGGCGGCCTGAGCGGCGACGGCGGGCTCACCGCGGGCGGCCCGATGGTGTCCGACATCGCCGAGGCGACCAGGCTCATCGACAGCTTCGAGTTCGCCACGCTCGACATGGCCAACGTCGAGGTCAACCTCACGCTGCGTCGCGGGCTGCGGATGGCGTACATGCTCGCCGTCCGCGGGCCGGACGTCGTCCGGCGCGGCCGCACCGTCCGGCTGCGGGTCCGCATCCAGACCGTTCGCGGCGCGCGCGACTGGCGGACCGTCCGCGTCCGCGTGCCGCGCGGGATGCGGCGGGGCGAGCGCGTGCTGACGCTCGCCGGCCCCGACACCGACGAGTCGGGCGTCCTCGAGATCGACCTCGCCGAGGCGCTGTTCGGCGACGGCGGCGAGGAGGACCTCGCCGGGCCGCGGACCGTGCAGAAGCTGCGCGAGGCCGTCGGTGCGATCGGCCGCTACGACGGGATCGAGGCGACGTTCGAGCCGCCGCCGGGCGAGGAGGACCTCGCCGACGACGCTCCCGGCGGGGCGGAGGGCGTCGCCCGCCGCCCGCGCAAGGTCTACCGGGACCCGGACCTGCGCCTGAGCGGCGTGGTCCGGCTCCCGGTCGTCGTGCGCTGAGCCGAAGCGGCCCGCTCCGCGCGCGAAGCGGGCCGGGCCGGGCCGGGCTCAGCCCAGCCGGTTCTCGACGCCGAGCGGCTGCGGGCCCGCGGGCTCGGCCGACGGGGCCGCGGCGGCCTCGGCCGGCGCCTCGGCGCCGAGCGTCTCGTGCAGCTCGCCGGTCTCGTACATCTCGGTGACGATGTCGCAGCCGCCGACCAGCTCGCCCTTGACGAAGAGCTGGGGGATCGTCGGCCACTCCGAGAGGGCCGTCAGCTCCTGGCGGATGCGCGGGTCGGGCAGGACGTCCACGGCCGCGAACGGCTTGCCGATGTCCTGGAGCGCGGCGGCGGTGCGGGCGCTGAACCCGCACATGGGCTGCTCCGGCGTCCCCTTCATGAAGAGGATGACCTCGTTGTCGCGGATCGCCTCGCTGATGGCGTCGCGGAGCGGGTTGTCGCTCATGGAACCTCCGTCTTGATCTGCAGCGCGTGGACCGCGCCGCCGAGCTCGCCCTCGTCGAACACCTCGTAGACCATCCGATGCTGCTGGATGCGCGTCTTGCCGGCGAACGCGCCGCTCCTCACCCGGGCGGAGAAGTGGACGTTGTCGGGCGATTCGACGACCGCCTCCGCTCCCGGGATGGCCGTCTCGATCCGCTGCTTGAGCTCGTCGGGCGTGGGCACTGGCTCGAAGGGTAGCCACGTCCCGCGCGACCGCTATCCTTTGTGAAGCGATGCAGTACGCCGACATCACCTTCACCCCCCTCGGCGCCGACAAGGTGCGCGAGTTCCTCACCGCCCAGGGCGTCGACCTCGAGTCCGCCGGCCTGCGCCTCGGAGTCCGCGGCGGAGGCTGCTCCGGCTTCCAGTACCAGCTGGCCTTCGACGAGAAGCGCGACGACGACCAGGTCTACGAGGACCAGGGCCTCCAGATCCTCGTCGACAAGCAGTCGCTGCCCTACGTGCACGGCTCGCAGATCGACTACGTCGACGCGATGACCGGCGCCGGGTTCCAGGTGAACAACCCGAACGTCGTCGCGGCCTGCGGCTGCGGCTCGTCGTTCCGGGTCCCTGAGGACGAAGAGGTCTCGGCGGTCTGACCCGCCCGCGGGCGCTCGCCCTCGCGGCGGCGCTGCTGGCGGTCACGGTGGCGCTGGCCGTCGCCGCGCGCGACTCCGGCGACCCGCCCGAATCGCCGCGCGCGCCCGCCGACACGCAGCTCGAGCCGGTGGCGCCGCCCGCCCCGCCTCCGGCCGTCCCGCTCGCGACCGGCCTGAGCGAGCGCAACGCGAACCTGCTGCGCGCCGACCCCGGCCCCGCCGAGTTCGAGCCGTGGCGCGCGCGCGTCGAGGCGCTGCGGCCGCGGTTCTACCGCCTCATGGTCGACTGGTCGCAGATCCAGTCGGACCCCGGCCGCCCGCCCGCGTTCGACCAGGCCGACGACGGCTGCCTGCGCGACCGGCCGCCCTGCGCCCGGTTCGCCGGCATGCGCGACGTCCTGCGCGCCGTGCGCGCCCAGCAGCAGGAGAACGGCGGCTGGGAGGTGGTGGTCGCGATCTACGGCGTGCCGGAGTGGGCGGCGCGCCGCCCGCACGGCTGCGAGCGCAGCACCGAGCTGCCGCGCTCGCGCCCGTTCGGCCCCGCGGGGCTCGAGGGCTACCGCGCGCTCGTCCGCGACCTGCTGCGCCTGGCGGAGGCCGAGCGGGTCGAGCTGAAGTGGTGGAGCCCGTGGAACGAGCCGAACCACCCGTACTTCATCAGCCCGCAGCGGGCACGCTGCGACCCGCGGGCGCCGTCGGTCGCGGCCCGCACGTACACCGCGATCGCCCGTGCGCTCCAGGACGAGCTGCGGCGCGCGGGCGGCGACCGGCGGCTCGTGCTCGGCGAGATGGCGGCCGCCGACGAGCCGGAGAAGCTCCTGACCGCGGTGACCGAGATGGTCGAGGCGCTTCCGGACGACGTCGCCTGCGCGGGCGACGTGTGGGCGCAGCACGAATACGCCGAGCGCGCCCTCGACCGCGAGCGCGGCGACCCGGTCGCGCAGCTGCGCCGGGCCCTCGACGCGCGCGAATGCACCCGCGACAAGCGGATCTGGGTGACCGAGACCGGCGTGGGCGGCCGGCGCGTGGGCGCGAGGCGGACGCTCAGCGCGCGCGAGCAGCGCGTCGACTGCCGGGCGATGGCCGCCTCGCTGCGGCGATGGGCCGACGACGAGCGCGTGGACGCCGCATTCCAGTTCTCGTTCCGGGAGGACACCGCGTTCCCTGTCGGCCTCGTGGACAGCGGGCTGACACGGGTCTACACGGTGTACGAGCTGTGGAAGGACTGGGCCGACGGTGAGGGATCGGCCCGGGCGTGCGGCGGGTAGGCTCGCCGCGATGAGCGCCGACGAGCATCGCGGGGAGCCGATCGCCTACATGGTCCTCGCCGAGGGCACCCGCGTGGAGGGGCGCGACGGCGAGGAGATCGGCACGGTGAAGCGCGTGCTCGCCGACGAGGGCGCCGACATCTTCGACGGCCTCATCCTCGACACGTCCGACGGCGACCGGTTCGTCGACGCGCCGCAGGTGCGCGAGCTCTACGAGCGGCTCGTGATCCTCGAGATGAGCGCCGGGGACGCGCAGCGTCTGCCCGAGCCGACCGCCAGCCCGGCGGCGGTCGATCTGAACGCGGACGACATCGCGGGAGACGAGTAGGCCGGCGACAAGGTGCGCGACGCCGCGCGCCGGGCGTGGGACCGGATCAGCGGGAACTACTGAGCCGGAGCGGCGGGCTGGTGCCCGCGGCCGGACTGGCGGGCGCCCAACCGACGGGCGTAGAGT
>DASZDF010000475.1:0-1760 GCA_035942275.1 Solirubrobacteraceae bacterium
GCGCGACGCCGGCGACCGCCGCCAGGGCCCCGGCGGCGCCGGCGCGGCGCAGGACGTCCCGGCGGGTGAGGCCGGCTTCCTCAGCCGCGACCTCGGCGGCGAGGGCTTCGAGACGGGAGACCAGCGGCGTGCGTGCCATGACGCGACGCTACTGACGGTCGTTTCTCCGACATGGCCAAGATCAGCCGCAGGGACCTGCCACGGAGTAGGGGGCGGGCGGATCGTTGCCCTTCTGCCCGCTCGGCGGCACGCGCAGGGTGCTCACGCTCTCGCGGTAGGTCCCGTCGCGCTGGCGCCAGCGCACGGTGAACGCGTACTCGCCCTCGCCCGCGACCGCCGTCACCAGCCGGGCGATGCCGGTGTCGTCGTCGAGCGTGTACTGCTGGCTCGTGCTCGCCACCGTGACGTCGCCGGTGCCCCCGCGGGCGCCGCGGACGTAGACGCAGACCCGCGCGGCACCTGCCGCGTCGCGCGCCCACGTCGCGTAGAAGCCCTCGACGGTCCCCCCGCCCGCGCCGTCCGCGAAGTCGGGGTCCACCGCCGTGAGGAAGCGCGCGGCGGCGTTCGCGGACACCGAGCGGATCCGCTTCTCGCACGCGATCTGCTGCGCGGCGCCGACCGTGGTCTGCGCGCTGTAGCGCTCGCCTCCGATGCTCAGGCGCGCCAGCCCGCCGACGGGCGACCACCGCGCGGCCTCGCCGGCGATCGTCGTGCAGTCGCGGGTGCGGCGCACGGCGGTCGCGGGGCCGATCGGCACCGTCCACACACGCGCGCGCCGGAAGGCGAGGCCGGAGTGGCCGATCCTCAGCGGGACGCGCAGGGAGCGGCCGGCGCGCGCCGGCGAGCTGCTGCGCACCGCGGCGAGGCGGATCGTCACCGTGCTCCCGCGCGGCCGTGCGCGGACCGCGGTGACGGAGTAGCCGCGCGGGAGCCGGCCGCCGGCGCGGCGGACGTTGAGCCTCCCGCGCGCACCCTGGAAGCCGCGGCGCAGCCCCATCTCGACCTGCACGCGCGCGAGGACGACCTGGTTGGCGGCCGGCCGCGGGACGACGACCTCCACGACGTTGCCGTAGCGCGACGCCGCCGGAGCGGTGGCCGCGCCGGCGAGGAAGGCGGTGAGGAGGACGAGCGCAGCGAGCGGAAGTGCCCGCCGCGGCCGTCCGTGGCCGGTCTGGATCATGGTGCGACGGTACAACAGGCGCGTTGCGTCAGGCAAGCCGCTTGCCGAGCAGCGCCGCGTGAGCGGCTACGTCGCGCGCGTAGTCGGCGAAGTGCGAGGCGTAGAGCGCCTGCGGCCCGTCGCACAGCGCGGCGTCCGGGTCGTCGTGGACCTCGACGATGATCCCGTCCGCGCCGATCGCCGCGGCGGCGCGGCTCATCGGCTCGACGAGGCGGCGGTCGCCGGCCGCGTGGCTCGGGTCGACGACGACGGGGAGGTGCGTGTGGAGCTTCAGCCACGGCACGGCGCCGAGGTCGAGCGTGAAGCGCGTCGCGGTCTCGAACGTGCGGATGCCGCGCTCGCAGAGGATGACCTCCTCCGTCCCCTCCTTGAGGATGTAGTCGGCGGCCATGAGCAGCTCGTCGAGGCTCGAGGACAGGCCGCGCTTGAGCAGCACCGGCTTGCCGAGCTTGCCCGCGACCTCGAGCAGCGCGTAGTTCTGCATGTTGCGCGCGCCGATCTGCACGACGTCGGCGTGCTCGTGGATCGCGTCGGCGTGCTGGGTGTCGAGCAGCTCGGTCACGACGGGGAGGCCGGTCGC
>DASZDF010000476.1:0-4447 GCA_035942275.1 Solirubrobacteraceae bacterium
GGCGACGGCCTCACCCGCGGCGGGCTCGATCTCGAGGACGCCGTTGCGGTCGAGCGGCGTCACCTCGCCGTCGAACCCCATCTCCCGGAGCACCTCGTACGCCTCGAGCCACTCGTCGATCCCCTCGGGCGCGCGCACGAGGTAGAGAAGGCCGTCCTCGTGCATCTCGAACGCGACGCCCTCCTCGGCGAGGAGGTCGAAGAGCGCCGGCGTGTCGCGCGCCAGCGCGAGCGTCGCCGCCGTGCCCGCGCTGTGCGCGCCCGGGCGGCAGCTGCGCGCGAAGCGCAGGCTCCAGCGCAGGAAGTCGAGGCTGGGCCGCGGCCGGACGAGGAGCGGGCTCTCGCCGTCGAGCATCCACCGCGCGGCCTGGCGCATCACCCCCGGCGCCGGGATCGGCGCGGACAGGCCGGGCGTCACCCACCCCGCGTTGCCCGCTGACGCGCCCGCGCCGCAGCGGTCGCGCTCGATCACGGTCACGCCGGCGCCCCGGCGCGCGAGCGACCAGGCCGCCGCGAGGCCGATGACGCCGCCCCCGACGACCGCGACGTTCACGACCGCAGCCTCCCCCTCCCGCGGGCCGGCGTGCAGGTCCGGTAGCGCCGCGTCTCGCTCACGCGCCGGCCGGTGCTCGTGATCGCCACGACGCGCACCGTGTAGCGGCCCTTGGGCAGGCCGCGCAGGTTCACGCGCGCCCGCAGGCGCTTGCCCTTGACGACCTTCACGCGCTTGCCGTTGACGTAGACGCGGGCGGACACGAGCCGGCCCCGCTTGGGCTCGCGCAGCCGGATGGAGAAGTTGCGGCGGCTGCGGCACCGGCGCGGCGCGGTCCCCGGCGGGCCGGGGGGCGCGTCGGACACCGGGGGCAGCACGATCTGCGGCCGCTGCTCCGCCGCCGTCCCCACGAGGGGCGCGCCGCCGACCAGCTGGCCGACCACGCCCTCGCCGCGGGGCGTCGTGATCGTCAGGTCGACGATGCACGCGTCGTCGGCGCCGGGGCAGCTGTCGACGAGCGCCGACCAGGCCGAGCCGTCAGGCCCGATGTGAACGGCGAGGAAGTCGCCGAGGTTCCCGCAGCGCAGGTCGTCGCAGCTGCCCTTCCACAGGACGTTCGTCGCCGGGTCGTTCGCGGGCGCCGCGTAGAACAGCGGATCCGCCGAGAGCGCGTCGTGGCTCTGGCCCATGTAGGCGGCCCAGCGCGACTCGTCGCCCGGCTCGGCGTCCGCGGTCCCGACGAAGACGTAGGCGATCCGGCCTGCGGCGCCCGCGTCGACGTGCGGGGCGAACGCCGACACGTAGTTCACGCCGGGAGGCGTGATGTCGCGCTCGTCCTCCCACGTGTTCCCGCCGTCGCGCGAGACCGCCAGGTACGCGCGGTGATCCTCGGAGACGAACGCGTAGTAGAGGTTGCCCTCCTCGTCGGCCGCCACCGAGGTCTCGTGCGCCGACGCGGGCGTCAGCCTGTCGGAGACCTGCCGGCGCGTCCACGTGGCGCCCTCGTCGCGGCTGATCGCGATCGTCGGCGGGCCGCACCATCCGCGCGGGACGTACACCGTCCCGCGGTGGTCGACGATGCCGTGCCCGGAGGCGCCGTTGCACAGCGACTCCGCGGTGTCCCCGCCCTCCCGCGGCGGGTAGGCGGGGTCGCCGGTGATCGTCCACGTGAGGCCGCCGTCGAGCGACTTCAGGCAGCCGGTGAACGTCGACATGTCCGAGAGCGTGCCGCCGCTGATCGCGCAGTAGTAGAGGACGTTCGGGTAGCCGGTCGGCTTCTCGCCGTCGGCCGGCGGAGGGCCGCCGAAGTGGTTCTGGTGATCGGTGACGCCGCAGGCGCGGCTGTAGCGCCACGTCTTGCCGTCGTCGTCGCTGCGCGAGATCGGCGTGCACGTGATCGGCGGGTCGATGTCGCTCGCGAACACGCTGCCGGTGTCCTCGTCGACCCAGATGAACGGGTCGAGGCTCGCGTTGTGCTGCGGCGGCTTGCTGCGCCGCCACGTCCGGCCGCCGTCGTCGGAGATCGCGACGCCCGGGTCGGCGTTCGTGTTGCGCGCGCTGAAGAAGAGCGTCCCGGCGCGGTTGACGCCCATCGACGGCTCCCACGAGCCGAAGCCGGTGCGCCACAGGCGCGCCTCGGGCGCCGCCGCGACGGCCTCGGGCGTCTCCACGCGCCGCCCGCCGGAGCGGTAGGCGACGGCGCGCCCGCCCGAGCCCGCCTCGCCGTCGGTGTTCGCGCTCTCGTACGGCGCCTGGCGGAACTGCGCCCCCGTGTCGGGCGGGGCCTGCAGCATCAGCCGTTCCTCCCGCGCCTCCTCGACGCGGTGACGCTCGAGCGGCGTGAGGCCGTCGTCGTCGGGGAGCGTCGCCACGACCCCGGCGGCCGAGCCGCCGACGAGGACGACGACGATGGCCAGCGCGCCGCGGCGCGAGATCGGGCTCATGGGCGATTCCACCTCCTGGACCTGTGCGGTTCGGTCGCGCAGGGTCGGTAACGACGGGTCGTGACGACGCGGCGCCCGCTGCGGGTCACGCCGGTGATGCGGACGACGGCGGTCTTCCGCGGCATGCCGCGCAGGTCGACGCGCGCGGTCAGCCGCCCGCCGCGGCGCACCGTGCGAACGCGGCGTCCGTCGACGGTCACGCGCGCGCGGGCGAGCGAGCGCCGCAGGCGGATCGTGAAGCGCCGGCGGCTGGCGCAGCGGCGGGCCGCCGGCGCGCTGGGCGGCTCGAAGCGCAGCGGCGGGGCCTCGGCCTGCGGCGCGGTGCCCTGCTCGTCGGGCGCAGCCGAGACGACGGGCAGGCGGAAGGTGGCGGCGTGCAGCGTGAGCATGGGCTTGCGCTGGTCGGGCGTCATCTCGACCGCGCCGCCGCCCGCGGCCACGACGAGGCGCTCGCCCTTGTGCAGCCGCGACGCGAACGGGTGGGAGGTCAGCGTGAACGTCGTGCGCTCGGAGACCGGGAAGTCGCGGCTCTGCCCCTCGGTGTGCCAGTGGCGCAGGTCGAGCATGGCGCGGCCGACCGTCGAGGCCTTGCTGTCCGGGCAGCCGCCCGATCCGGAGGTCTTCCAGACGAAGACCGCGAAGTTGCCGCCGGGCTGCGTGCTGCTCAGCTCGAGGTCGACCTCGAAGTTGCCCGCGAGCAGCGCGTCCTCGGCCAGCGGCTCGGACACCCAGAGCGCCTGGTGCGGGCCGCACACCGCGGCGGCGATCCGCGGGTTGCCCGGCTCGACGTTCGGCCCGGGGTCGACGTCCACCGAGCCGAAGGTCCGGTCCGCGGGCTCCACGCGCTCGCCGTCGGGGACGACCTTCGAGCCCGACAGCCGGACGACCGCGGGACGCGAGCGCGGCGGCCAGCGGTCGGCGGTGTGCCACTCCATCGTGTCGTCCTGGTACTCGACGACGCCGGGGGCGACGGCCTGCGGCCCGCCGCGCAGGTAGTGGTCGAACCACGCCGTCACCGTCTGCGGCCAGTCCTTGCGCGTCGGCGCCTGATGGCTCCACTGGCCGAGCATGAACCGCGTGCGGTCCGGCCGCAGGAGCTGCCACAGGCCCTCGGACTGCAGGATGTGCCCCTCGCCCATGTTGAGCATCCCCTGCGAGCGCAGCATCGGGACCGGCGAGTCGCCGAGCAGCGGGCGCAGGTCGCGGGCCTGGAACCACGGCGTGCGGTCGCCGCCCCGCGCGGTCTCGGCGTTGCCCATCGTGTCCTCGGGGAGGTTCGGGCACTGCGCGTGCTCCGGCGCGCCCTGGTTCACGGTGCCGGTGCGGGCGAGCCAGACGGCGTGCGTGAGGGCGCCGAGGCCGGCGGCCAGCGGGGCGCCGCGACGCGTGACGAGGCTCCAGAGGTCGATCACGCCGCTCTCGGCCAGCACGGCCTTCAGCGGCGCCGGCCGCAGCGCCACCCCCATGTCGCCGCTCCACGCCGGGAAGCTGTGGCCGGCCATGCCGACGTTCCCCGTGCTCCAGGGCCGGCGCGCCAGGTCGTTGACCGTGTGCACGACGTCCTGGCGGTCGAGGTCGTCGCCGAACTGCAGGCAGCCGCCGCTGCGGCCCGTCCCGCGCATGCTCACCCGCGCGAGCGCGAACCCGGCCTCGACGAGGTACTGATATCCGCCGGGGTCGGACGAGGAGTCGTCGCCGTTGTTGTCGAGGTACGGCGTGAACTCGAGGATCGGCGCGAACGGGCCCGGCCCGTCCGGGAGATGCACCCAGCCCCGCAGCGTCACGCCGTCGGGCGTCACCGTCTCGTACGGCTCCACCGCCGCCGGCGCGGCCGGAGCGGTCACAAGCGCCGCGGCCACGGCGACGAGCGCCATCGCGGTCAGCCTGCGGCGCATCAGCGCTGCCACCTCCGCGACGTCCTGCGCTTCGTCGCGCACGGCCGGTAGCTGCGGCTCGCTCGCACGCGCCGCCCGGAGCGGGTCACGCCGACGATGCGCACGCGGGCCGTCCGG
>DASZDF010000477.1:0-4254 GCA_035942275.1 Solirubrobacteraceae bacterium
GTACCGGGCGCTCCTGCGCCGCTCGCGCGTCTTCGCCGCGGCGCCCCGCCGCGAGGACTACGGCATCGCGCAGCTCGAGGCGCTCGCCGACGGCTGCGCGCTCGTGACGACCGCGCCGCCCGGGCCGTACGTCGCGCGCGACCTGGCGCGCGAGCTCGACCCGCGGCTGGTGACGGACGACCTCGCGACCGCCATCCGCGCCGCTCTCGACGACCCCGCCCCGGACTACGCCGAGCGCGCGCGCGAGCTGCTGCGCCCGTTCGCGCCGGCGGCGGTCGACGCCGCCGTCGCGAACGCGCTGCTGCCGCGCCTGCTGCGCTAGAGCCGGCGCGCGACGAGGGACTGCGTCACGGCGCGCCCGGCGCGCGTGGCCCGCATCGTCACCCGCACGTCGCCGCGCCGCCGGATCCGGTTCGCGGACACGTTCAGCCGGATCGTCCGGCCCGCGACGTACGAGCGGCCGGGGATCCGCGCGACGACCTTGCCGCGCTGCCGCACGGTGATCGCGACGTTCGCCTGCTGGTTGAGCCGGAACGTGATCCCGAGGCCGACGCCGCGCCGCCCGCCGAACACCGGCCGCAGCAGCTTGAACGTCTCGACGAGCTGGCACGGCGTCCGACGGTAGAACACCGGCCGCACGCGCCACTTGCCGTTGCGCCGCACCAGGGCGACCCGCCTCGTGTCGCGTCCGCCCGACGCCGTCTGCGTCGTGAACCGCGCGTGGTAGATGCCGTCGCGCACGCGCCGGCCGCGGTCGCCGCGCCGGCCGTTCCAGCGGAAGGCGCCCGTGCGGTTGACGAAGCGCTTCACGCGCCGGTCGCCGATCTGCCTGCCCCTCGACGCGCGGAACAGGTCGACCGTCACCCGCGCGCTGCCGCGGCGCTTGAACGAGAACCCGAGCCCGCGACCGCGCGGCCGCACGGTGACGCGCTCGAACGCCGTCGACGACGCGCACCCGCCCGCGGCGGTCACCGTGCGCTCGTTCTCGACGCCCTTGACCGTGCTCACGGGGAACTCCGGCGTGCCGGGCTGCTTGCCGCCGAGCGGCTCCGGCGCCGGCGGCAGCGTCACCTTGTAGACGTCGATCGCACTGCGGCCCGCGCCCGGCACGATGCCGTCGCTCGCCGCGCCCCAGTACGTGAACGTGCCGTCCGCGTTGCGCTGCGCCTTGAAGATGTGCGAGGTCCAGGTGTTCGCGCGCTCCGGCGTGAAGTAGCCGACCTCCTTCAGCTCCACGGTCCCGTCCGGGTTCTCCTCGAAGTCGAAGACCTGCGTCCCCTGCGAGTACCACCCCATGAAGATCCGGTTCTGGCCGGGGATCTGCTGGAAGACGTGCGCCGTGCACACGGTCCCCTGCGGCTCGGTGCGGACGGTCGCCCGGAACACCGCCTTCGTGCCCTCCGGCGTCAGCGCGTGGAGCTTGTCCGCCTGCTCGGTCGTCAGCGGCATCTGCTTCGTGAACTTCTCGACGGGGAAGAAGTGCACCCCGCCGTTGCCGCGGACGTTGTCGACGCCCGGCGAGCACGACGCGCCGCCGGGCACGATGCCGCCGCCGCGCTCGTCGGAGGTGAGCACGTACCGGCCGGACTGCGTGAACTCCGACTCGTGCGCCGCGAGGACGTCGATCTTCGAGTCGCGCGGGCCGGTGACGATCGTGTCGGTCCCGTTGAAGCCCATGTGCGGGACGGTGCCGAGCCACTCGACGCCCTCCAGCGACGGCGAGCCGATCTTCTGCCACTCGCTGACGCGCAGCGGCTGCGGCTGGCCGTTGACCTCGCCGACGACGCAGTCGATCACGGGCGCCCCCGTCTTCAGCCCCGGCACCACGTCGCGGCTCGATGACTCGCGGCGCTTGCACGGCAGCGGCGTGCCGCGCGGCTTGTCGTCGGTGAAGTCGGTCGGCGTCCCGTTGTCGTCGAACGCCCTCGACATGTCGAAGAGCATCGTCGAGTTGATCGACGCGCACGCGAGGCGGTCGTCCGGATAGATCTCGACCTCGTGGCAGCTCTGGAGCGCCGTCGGGTAGAAGTGCGACAGCGCCATGTCCGCCGTCGGGTAGCGGTAGCGGTACACCTGCGGGTTGCAGCGCTCGCGCTTCTGCTCGATCGTCGTCCCGGCCTGGAAGTTCATGCACGACGACATGTCGACGACCTCGAACCCGTCGAGCGCGTTCGACGTCGCGGCCGCCCCGCTCGTGCAGTTGACCTCGTTCGTGCGGCGCTTGTCGGTGGCCGAGCACGTGTTCACGCCGTCCTGCGTGACGTCGAACGCGATGTGCGGCCGCTTGGGATCGACGTTCACCGTGTGCGCGTTGCCGATGTGGCTGATCAGCGCCAGCTCCCTCGGGTTCTCCACGTCGGTGATGTCGATGAGCTCGAGGCCGCCGTTCGGCACCGGGTCGCGGCCGGGGATCGGCACGCCCTGGACCTGGTTGGGGATGCCGGCGTCGCCGTTGTCGTGGCAGCGGCCCGAGCCGTCGGTCGAGTCGACGAGGAGCTGCGCGTCGCCGCGCGCGACGTGGAGGTTCGGCTGCTGGAGGAACGCGTCGCCCTTCGGGGTCGCCTCGACGTCGTGCTGGAGGCCGGTCGCGGACGTGAAGACCGCGGGGCAGGTCGCCGACGGATGGCCGCTGACGAGCTCGGGCTGCACGACGCCGTCCCTGGTCAGGCGGACGATGTTCTGGCCGCCGCGGTTCGGCGCGACACCGAGCGATCCGGCGGACAGGTAGGTGTCCTCGCCGATCGTGAAGAAGTCGAGGTCCGAGTGCGGGTTGCCGGTCGGGATCGTCGTGATGAGCTCCCACTCGGCGTCCGTGCCGCCGGCGCGGATGCTCGACGACGCGGGCGCGTCCGGCCCGGGCACCAGCGGTGCATCGTGGTCGAGGCCGTGGCCGTAGGCGACGGCGGAGATCGACAGGAGGACGAGGACGCAGAGGGGGACGAGACGGCGCATGCCCCGGATGGTGGTACATCCGGCGGCCGGATGTGCCGCTAGGCCGGCGAGGTCCCGGGTGCGGCGGCCCTGAGGGGCGGCGGCGTCAGCGCCGCCGCGCCGATGACGAGGGCGAACGCGAGCAGGCGGACGGCCACCCCGACGGCGTCGTCGGGCATCGGCTCGCCGAACACGATCGGGCCGGACGCGATCGTGACGATGTTCGCCGCCGCGCTCGTCACGGCGATCACCGCGACCGCGCCGCCGAGCTGGAGCGAGCGCGCCGACACGAGCAGCCCGAGCAGCGAGAGCAGCGCGATGACGGCGGCGAGCGGGTGCAGCAGGACGCCGATCCCACGCTCGTCGAGCACGCCGCTGAGCGCCTTGATCGTCACGTCGCTCGCCCCCCACAGCAGGCCGGCGGACAGCGCGAGCAGCGTGCCGTCGCGGCGGTGGCCGCGCGCGGCGGTGACGGCGAGCACGCCGCCGAGCGCGGTCGCGACTCCGCCGTAGAGCGCGAGCGTCGCCGGCTCGTAGTCGGAGTGCGCGTCCTCGCCGGTCGAGCCCATCGTGGCGGCGAGGAACGCGAGGCCGGCCGCGGTCAGCGCGACGCCGATCCACTCGCGCCGCGTCACCTCGTGCGCGAAGACGCGGTCGGCGATGACCGTGAGCAGGACGAGCCCGCCCGCGATCGTCGTCTGCACGAGCGAGATCGGCGCGAGCGCGAGCGCAGCGACGTGCAAGCCCCACGAGGCGGTCGCGACGACGATCCCCAGCGTGTACCAGGGCGAGCGGAACAGCGCGAGCGAACTGGAGACCGGCCGGCTGAACTCGACCGCGGGCGCCTCGACCGATCCGCGGTGCTTGTAGAGGAAGCCGAGGATCGAGGTGAACGCGCACGCGAGGGCGAGCAGCAGCCCGAGCTGGACGGAGAAGCTCACAGGGGCTCGAACCGCGCGGTGAAGTGGCGCAGCTGCGGCGGCTCGTCGACGATCCGCATGCCGCGCAGCTCCTCCGCGTGCGCCGCGACGTGGGCGACGACCTCGATGACGTAGTCGACGTGCGACTGCGTGTAGGTCCGCCGCGGGATCGCGAGGCGGACGAGGTCCATCGGCGCCGGCTGCTCGGACCCGTCGGGGCGGCGGCCGAACATGACGGTCCCGATCTCGCAGGAGCGGATCGCGCCCTCGCGGTACAGCGCGACCGCGAGCGCCTGCCCCGGGTACTCGAGCGGCGGAACGTGCGGCAGCAGCGCGCGGGCGTCGAGGAACACGGCGTGCCCGCCGATCGGCCGCACGACCGGGACGCCCGCCTCGTGCAGCG
>DASZDF010000478.1:0-3074 GCA_035942275.1 Solirubrobacteraceae bacterium
AGCGAGGAGCTGGCGGCGGCGGGCCCGCGCGCCGAGCGCGCGTCGCGCCGCGGCCGCGAGGCGCTCAGCCCCTCCGAGCGCCGCGTCGCCCAGCTCGCCGCGAAGGGCTGGAGCAACCGCGAGATCGCCGAGGAGCTCTTCGTCACCCGCAAGGCCGTCGAGTGGCATCTGCGCAACGCGTACGTGAAGCTCGGGATCGGCTCGCGACGCGAGCTGCCGGAGGCGCTCGGCGTCCCCGCGCAGGCCGGCGTCACGCCCTAGAGTTCCGCGCCGCATCACCGCCACTCGAAACCTGAGGGAGACACGGCACATGGGAGTCCTCGACGACAAGGTCGCGATCGTCACCGGATCCGCGCGCGGCATCGGCCGCGCGACGGCCGAGCTGCTGGCCGAGCACGGCGCGAAGGTCGTGGTCAACGACCTCGACGGCGACGCCGCCAACGAGGCGGCCGGCCAGATCCAGGGCGACACGGCCGTGTTCGCCGGCGACCTCACGAAGGCCGATGCGCCGGACAAGCTCGTCCAGACCGCGATCGACTCCTTCGGCCGCCTGGACATCATCGTCAACAACGCGGGCTACACCCTCGACGCGCCGATCCACAAGATGAGCGACGACTGGTTCCAGCGGATGCTCGACATCCACCTCATCGCGCCGTTCCGGATCATCCGCGCCGCCGCGCCGCACCTGCGCGAGCCGGCCAAGAAGGAGCGCGAGGAGGGCCGTGAGGTCTTCCGCAAGATCGTCAACGTCTCGTCGACGAGCGGCATGAACGGCAACGCCGGCCAGGCGAACTACTCGGCGGGCAAGCTCGGCATCGTCGGCCTGACGAAGACCCTGGCCAAGGAGTGGGGCCAGTTCAAGGTCAACTGCAACGCGGTCGCGTTCGGGTTCATCGAGACGCGGCTGACCGCGGCCAAGGCCGACGAGAACGTCATGGAGATCGACGGAGAGAAGGTCCAGCTCGGGATCCCCGAGCAGCTGCGGGGCATGGGCACGATGCTCATCCCGCTCGGCCGCCCCGGGACGCCCGAGGAGGCCGCCGGCGGGATCTTCTTCCTCTGCACGCCCTGGTCGGACTTCGTGCACGGGCAGGTCCTCAACGTGACCGGCGGGCAGTTCACGGGCATGTACTTCTAGGGAGGCGAGAGCGTCATGAAGGTCGTCAAGCCGGGTCCGGATCGCGAGGTGCCACGAGGGGTCGTCGGCGGCTCCGAGGTGTCCCAGGCGACGACCGGCGCCAGCAACATCTACGCCGGGGTGTTCCGGGTCCCTCCGGGGGCCCGGTCGCGCCCGCACTACCACGAGAACTGCGAGAGCGTCTGCTACATGCTCTCCGGGCGGATGAAGATCCGGTGGGGCGACCACCTCGAGCAGGAGGTCGTGCTCGAGCCGCGCGACCTGCTCTACGTGCCGCCGCGCGAGACCCACGTGCTCGAGAACCTCTCCGACTCCGAGCCGGCCGAGTACGTTGTGGCGCGCGACTCGCCGACGGAGGACTCCGTCGAGGTGCCGTGGGCGGGCTAACGGAGGTCCAGGCGGGCGCCGGAGAAGTAGTCGCCCGCCTCTGAGACGAGGTAGGCGACGACGCCGGCGAGGTCGTCGTCGGTGGTCTGCGGCCCGGGCGTGATCGTCGTCGTGCGGATGCCGTAGCGCGACCACTCGATCGAGAGCGTGCGCGCGAGGTTCTCAAGGGCGGCGCGGGCGGCGTCGGCGTGGAGGCCGGCGCGGGGGCGGGGGGCGATGAGGACGACCTTGCCGCCGGGCTCCCCTGGCTCGATCCACGCGGCGTTCGCCACCGCGCGCGTGGCGACCCAGGCGTCGTCGGCGGCGGCGCGCAGCGGCGCGAGCTCGTCGTGGCTGCCGGCGGCGCCCGCGAAGCGCTCCGCGGTGTCGACCACCAGCGCGTGCGCGCCGGCGGCTTCCGGCGGCGCGTCCTCGTCGGAGGCGACGTCGAGGGGTCGCGTGTCCGCGCCGAGCGCGTCGAGGGCGGAGCGGACCGGCTCCCGAACCGGCCCCGCGAGCGCGACGACGACGCCCTCGAGCAGTCCGGGACGGAAGAGGGCGGAGGGGTCGGCCATGGCCGCCGGAAATGTAAACGTGCCTGGCACCGCAATGTGAACGTGCCTGGCACCGCAATGTGAACGTGCCTGGCACCGGCCCGCAACTTCGGGCTCGCCGCGGGAGTTTCGACGGCATGGCCCGCGGCCTCCTGCTCGCGCTGCTCGTCTGCCTCGCGGCCCCCGCCGGCGCGGCCGGGCGGGTCGTCGTCGTCGCCACGGGCGGGCCGGACGTCGTCCTCACCGACGTCAGCACGAACGTCGTCGGGCCGCGGATCGAGGTCGGCGGCAGCACCCGCGCCGTCGCCGTCGCGCCCGACGGCTCGCGCGCCTACGTCGCCACCGGCCGCCGGGTCGTCGTCATCGACCTCGCCACGCGCGCCTACGTGGGCGCCGCGGTCCTGCCCTCCACCGTCACCGCGCTCGCGGTCACGCCCGACGGCGCGCGGATCCTCGCCGGCCGCGCGCGGGCGATCGACGCCGTCGACGCCGCCTCGCTCCAGCCGACGGCCCGTATCGCCCTCGGCCGCGCCACCGCCACCGCGATCGCCGTCGAGCCCACCGGCGCCCGGGCCGCCGTGGCCCTCCGCCGGTTCGGCGCCGGCATCGTGAGCCTCGCCGCCAACCGCCTGACCGTCCGCAGGCGGCTGCCCCACCCCGGCGGCGTCGGCTGGGGGAACGGCGCGCCCTGGTTCAGCCAGCGCGCCGGCGCGCTCACCCCGGTCGACCCGCTCACCGGCCGCCCGCTTCGCCGCATCGCGCTCCCCGGCGGGCTCGGCGGCGCCGTCGCCCTCTCCCCCCGCCAAGACCGCGCCATCGTCGGCGCCGCCGGCAGGCGCCCGCAGGCCGGCGTCGTCGACCTGCGCAGCGGCCGGACCCTCGCGATCCCCACCGGCCGCGGCCCCGGCGTCCCCTCGTTCACCGCCGACGGCTCGCGCCTCTACGTCGCCAACCGCGGCGCGGGCACCGTCTCCGTCATCAGCGGCTACACGTACCGGCGCCTCGCCAGGCAGGAC
>DASZDF010000479.1:0-1916 GCA_035942275.1 Solirubrobacteraceae bacterium
TCTCCGTTCGCGGTGAGCGCGATCCTGCTCTGCGAGCTGCTGCCGGCGATGACGCTCGGCGCGCTCCTCGGCGCCGCGGCCGACCGCTGGTCGCGCAAGGCGATCCTCGTCGCCGCCGACGTCCTGCGCTGCGGCGCGTTCATCGCGCTGGCGCTCGTCGGCTCGTTCGAGGCGACCGTCGTGTTCGCGCTGCTCGCCGGCGTCGGCCAAGCCGCCTTCCAGCCCGCCGTCATGGCCTCGCTGCCGGGCCTGGTCTCCCGCGAGCGCCTCTCGGCCGCCACCGGCGTCTACGGCGCGATCCAGGAGCTCGGCTACACCGCCGGCCCGGTGCTCGCCGCCGCCACGTTCGTGGTCGTCGACGCTCCCGGCCTCCTCCTCGCGAACGGGATCACGTTCGCGCTGTCGGCGCTGCTGATCGCGACGATCCGCTTCGGGCCGACCCCCGCCGCCGAGGAGGACGAGGACGGCCGTCGCCCCTCGCTCTTCGCGTCCGTCGCCGACGGGGCGCGCGCGCTGCGCGCGAACCGTGCGGCGTGGACCGTCGTGCTCAGCTCGACGGCGTTCGTGTGCTTCCTCGGCGCCGTGAACGTCGCCGAGCTCGTCCTCGTCCGCGAGACGCTCGACGGCGGCCCGGCGCACTACGCGCTCGTCGTCGCCGCGATGGGGCTCGGCCTCACGGCGGGGTCGCTCCTCGGCGCCGGCGCGAAGGACGGCCCGGCAGGCGCGCGCCAGTACCTCCTCGGGCTGCTGCTGTGCGGGATCGCGTTCGGCGCGTGCGCGGTCGTCCCGACGTGGCCGGTCGCGCTCGCGACGTTCGCGCTGCTCGGCCTGGGCAACGGCCTGGCCCTCGTCGCCGAGAACGTCCTGCTCCAGCACGTCGTGCCGGACGCGATCAAGGGCCGCGTCTTCGGGCTCAAGGGGTCGCTCATCTCGACGTCGTTCGCGGTTGCGTACTTCGGCGGCGGCGCGCTCGTCGCCCTCGTCGGCCCGAGGACGACGTTCGCCGTGCTGGCCGCCGGCTGCCTCGCCGTCTGGTCGGTCGCCCGGACGGTGCTGGCGCCCACGGCGCAGCCCGTAGGCTCCGCGGCGTGCGTCGCGCCGCAGTCGCCGTAGCGCCGCAGCGTCCGGTCGCCCGCTTCTACAGGTGCGCCGTGTCGTTGAAGCTGCGCAGCAGCCAGCGACCGTCGCCCAGCACGACGAGCCGCGTCAGCGAGCCGTTGTCGGCGTGGATGAACGCGAACGGGCGGCTGCCGGTCGCCTGCCGGCAGATCTCGCCGATGACGCCGCCGTGCACCACCGCCACCGCCGTGCGGCCCGGCCCGGTTGCCGCGACCATCGCCTCGACCCCCGCGCGCACCCGCTCGCCGAGCGCCTCCATCGGCTCCGCGCCCGGGATCAGGTCCCACCGTTCCTCGGCGAGCAGCCGCAGCGCGAGCGGGTCGCGGTCGGCGACGCGGATGCGCAGCTCGCCCCCCTCCCACTCCCCGAGATGGATCTCGCACAGCTCCTCCACCGCCTCCGGCTCGAGTCCGGCGCGCTCGGCCAGCGGCGCGGCCGTCTGGGCGGTGCGCTGCAGCGGCGTCACGAAGAGCCGCGCGATCTCCTCGACCGCGAGGCGCTCGGCGACGGCGCGGGCCTGCTCCTCCCCCTCGGGCGAGAGAGGCGGGTCGCCGCGGCCGAGGACGAGCGGGAACGGCTCGCCGGGCACCGCCGGCGCCGACGCCCCGTGGCGGACGAGCACGACCTCCGTCGCGTCGGGTGGCAGCGCGAACGCACGCTGGGCATACCGGTCGGCCATGGCTCCGACGTGTGCCCCGCCTGCCGGGTGTTTATGCTTCCGCCCGTCGAGGCCGGGCCGCACTGGACCCGGTGGGAAAGCAGGAGGAGAGCACGGGCATGGCGACCGGAACCGTCAA
>DASZDF010000480.1:0-7340 GCA_035942275.1 Solirubrobacteraceae bacterium
GGCGCAGCCGGGCCGATCCGGCGGCGGCCGTGCGCACCAGCGTGCCGACCCGCCGCGCGACTCGGCCCCCGCGCCGCAGGCGCTCGACGACGACCCTGACGGTGGCCGCCTCCGAGACCGTGAAGCGCAGCGTCGTCCCGCGCGCCGCCCGGAACCGTCGGCGCGTCAGCGCGACACGCGAGAGGGTCGGGGCGAGCGTGTCGGCAGCCGCCGGGAGCGGCCCGTCGCCGGGCGTGCCCGCGGGGGTGGTGTCCGGCTGCGGCTCCGCCACCGGGGGCTGTGGATCGGCGGCCGGTGCCGGCGCCGTCACCGGCTCGCGGAAGAAGTGGGCAACGGTGTCGCTGCCCAGCGTGCCGACGTAGACCGAGCCGCCGTCAGGCGCGACCGCGACGGATTGCGCGACGTCGAGCGGCTCGCCGGGCAGGTCGGTGCAGCCGCCCGAGCCGGTGTTCGCCGCGCACCCTCCCCACTCGATCTGCCCGTCGGCACCGGTGCGCTTCAGGTGCGCGACCGAGTCGGACGCCAGCGACGCCGCGTAGACCGACCGGCCGTCGGCGCTCACCGCGACCTGCGCCGCGCCCACCAGCGGGTCGCCGGGCACGTCGGCGCAGTTCAGCGACCCGTCGCTGCTCAGGCACCCGTCCCAGGCGATCTGGCCGCCCGGCGCGCGGAAGAGGTGCGCGACGGTGCCGCCGTTGACGGACGCGACGTACACCGACTTGCCGTCGGGGCTGACCGCCACGCCCCACGGGTCGGCGAGCGGCTCTGAGGGCACGTCCGCGCAGTTCTGCGAGCCGGTGTTGTTGAGGCAGCCGTCCCACTGGAGCCTGCCGTCGGTGCCGCGGAACAGGTGGCCGACCGATCCTCCCGCCTGCGCGGTGACGTACACGGAGCGCCCGTCCGGGCTCACCGCCACCCCGCGCGCCTCGTCGATCGGCGCCTCGGGGATGTCGGCGCACCCGTCCGCGTCACCGTTGGCGTAGCAGCCGTTGTACGCGAGCTCGCCGAACGCGGGGCCGCGCGCGAAGTGCACAACCGCGTCACTGCCGCGCGACGCGACGTACACGGACGTTCCGTCCGGGCTGAGCGCGACGTCGGTCGCCTGGTGGAGCGGTGCGCCGGCCACGTCTTCGCACCCGGCCGTGTCGTCGTTGGCCAGGCAGCCCTGGTAGACGATCTGGCCCGCCGGCGCCCGGAGGAAGTGGGTGATCGAGTTGGCGCCGCCGGAGGCGACGTAGACCGACTTCCCGTCGGGGCTCACCGCGACGCCGTTGGCCGAGGTCAGCGGCTCGCCCGGGAGGTTGCCGCATCCTTCCGAGCCGTCGTTGTTCAGGCAGCCGTCGTAGACGATCTGGCCCTGCGGCGCGCGGAAGAAGTGCGCGACCGAGTTCGTGCCCTGGGACACGGCGTACACGGACTTGCCGTCAGGGCTGACCGCGACGTCGGCGACGTTGCCGAGCGGTGTGGCCGGCAGGTCGAAGCAGCCGTTCGCCCCGGTGTTGCCGACGCAGCCGTCGTAGCCGATGTCGCCGACCGCCGCCGAGGCGGTGCCGCTGGCCGCGAGCGCGGCGGTCACGGCGAGGAGGAGCAGAGTGGATGTGAGGGTTCGCTGTCGCATGCCGGCGACGCTAGGTCCGCCCCTGTGCCCGCGTCGTCGGTGCCCGCCACCCATGTTTGACCCTGCCGCTACCTACGTGTTGACTGCCCCCGTGAGGCTGCTGGAGCGCGAGGAGGGATTGGCGACGCTGAGCAGCGCTCACCGTGCGGCGGCCGCGGGCGACGGCCGCGTCGTGCTCGTCAGCGGCGAGCCGGGGATCGGCAAGACCGCCGTCGTCACGTCGTTCCTGGCGTCGCTCGGGGAGGGCGCGCGGGTCCTGCTCGGGACGTGCGACGACCTCTCGATCCCGCGCCCGCTCGGCCCGATCCGCGACCTCACCGGCCGCGTCTCGTGGCCGCTCGACGCGGCGCTGCGCGGAGGCGCGGCGCCGCACGAGATCCAGGCGCTGCTCATCGACGAGCTCGAGCTCACGCCGCGGCCGACGGTGCTCGTGCTCGAGGACGTCCACTGGGCCGACGAGGCCACGCTCGACCTGGTGACCGTGCTGCTGCGCCGCGTACGGACGCTGCCCGCCCTCCTGGTGCTGACGTTCCGGCCCGGCGAGGCGCCGCCGGGGCATCGCCTGCACGCGGTCCTCGGCGCCGTCCCGCCCGAGCGGTCGGCGACGCTCGCGCTGCAGCCGCTGTCGCGCGACGCCGTCGCGACGCTCGCCGGCGAGGACGCGGACGCGGTCTATGCCGCCAGCGGCGGGAACGCGTTCTACGTCACCGAGCTGCTCGCCTCCGGGGCCGCCGCGGATCCGCCGCCGTCGGTCGCCAATGCCGTCGTCGGCCGCGCATCGCGGCTCGCCGACGACGCGCGAAGCCTGCTCGAGCTCGTGTCGATCGTGCCGAACCGCATGCCGACCGGGCTCCTCGACGCGGTCATGCCCGCGTGGGCGGCCGCGGCCGAGGAGCCCGAGCGCCGGCTCCTGCTCGAGGTCGACGCGACGAGCGTGCGCTTCCGCCACGAGCTCGCGCGCCACGCGATCCGGTCGAGCGTCCCCGTCGCGACGCGCCGGCGCCTGCACCGCGAGATCCTCGCGGTCCTGCTCGACACCGCCGGCGACCCGGCCGACGTCGTCCACCACGCCGAGGGCGCGGGCGACGAGGACGTCGTCGCCGAGTACGCGGTCGTCGCGGCGCGCCGCGCGGCCGCGCTGCACTCCAACCGCGAGGCGTACGCGCACTACAGGCGCGCGACCACGTTCCTCGGCCGCCTGCCGACGGGCGAGCGCGCGACGGTGCTGGAGGACTTCGCGAACGCTGCGTACCTCATGGGCCGAGCCGACGAAGCGCTTCCCGCCATCGACCGGGCGATCGCGCACCACCGGGCGGAGGGCGACGAGCCCGCCGCCGGGCGCTGCATCCGGATCCGCTCGCGCCTGCAGTGGTACGAGGGCGACGGCCGCGGCGCTCGGCGGAGCGCGCGCGAGGCGATCGCGGCGCTGGAGCCGCTCGGCGACTCGGCCGAGCTCGCGCGCGCCTACAGCGGCCTCGCGCAGGTCGAGATGCTCGCGTCGCGCTTCGACGAGTCGCTGGCGTCGTCGGCGCGCGCGGTCGCGCTCGCGGACCGGCTCGGCGACCGGAGGACGCGCGCCCACGCGCTGGTCAACATCGGGTCCGTGCGGATCCAGCTCGAC
Source organism: Solirubrobacteraceae bacterium (assembly GCA_035942275.1). GTDB lineage: Bacteria > Actinomycetota > Thermoleophilia > Solirubrobacterales > Solirubrobacteraceae > CADCVT01. The sequence goes on from DASZDF010000480.1 coordinate 3,240, forward strand.
GCGGCCGATACCGCCACGCTGCTCGAGGCGCACGCCGCGGCCGACGAGGCCGGCGACCCGCACGAGGCCGTTCGCGCGCTGATCGCTCTCACGTACGGCCACCTGTGCTGGGGGATGCCGGATCCGGCGCGGCAGTGGGGCGAGCGTGCGCGGGCGTACGCCCGCGAGCACGAGGTCGTCAGCCTCGGCTCCTACAACAACGTGCTGCTGGCGTGGCTGTGCCTGCGCGCGGGGGACTGGGACGACGCCGAGCGGCTGACGCGGCACGAACTCGACAGGGGCGCGACCGTGACGCAGATCCTGGCGCGCACCGTCCTCGCGGAGCTCGCCGTCCGGCGCGGCGACCCGGACGCCGTCGAGCTGCTGGCCGACGTCGCCGCGCGCACCGACCGCACCGGGGAGCCGAAGCGCATCGGCCCCGTCCTCGAGCTCGAGGTCGAGTGGGCGCTGACACGCGGGACGCCGATGCCGACGGCGCGGCTCGAGCGCGCCGCGGAGGTGTTCGGTCCCCGGCGGGACCGACCCGGGCACGACGGCGCCCGGCTCGCGGCGTGGGCTGCCGTCGCGGGAGTCGAGCTCGGCATCGCCGCGGACGCGCCGCCGCCGTTCGGCGCGATGGTGCGCCGCGAGTGGCGCGCCGCGGCGGACGCGTTCGCGGCGGTCGGCTGGCGGTACGACCGCGCGTTGATGCTCTCGCTGCTCGACGACGAGCATGCGCTCGTCGAGGCGCTCGAGACCGGCCGCGGGCTCGGCGCCGACCCGCTGACCAAGCGTGTGGCCCGGCGGCTGCGCGAGCTCGGCCTCCGCGTGCCCCCCGGCCCGCGGCGCACGACCCGCGCCAACCCCGCGGGCCTCACCGCCCGGCAGCTCGAGGTCCTGCCGCTCCTCGTCGAGGGCCTCACGAACGCGGAGATCGCGGAGCGCCTCGTGGTCTCCCCGCGCACGGCCGAGCACCACGTCGCCGCATTGCTCGGCAAGCTCGGGGCGTCGACGCGCCGCGAGGCGGCGCGGAGGGCCGCCGAGCTTCAGCTCGTGGCGACGGACTGACGCTCAGCGCTCGGGCGACCCGGTGAGCGCCTCGAGCGCGCTGCGGTGGTCGGGCAGCTGCCGGATGTCCCCGCTGTGCGGCACGAGGACGTAGCGGTCCAGGCGCTTGAGGAACGTGCGGTCGTGGGTCACGGCGACGACGGTGCCCTCGAAGCCGTCGAGGGCGGACTCGAGCGCCTCGGCGGAGTCGATGTCGAGGTTGTCGGTCGGCTCGTCGAGCAGGAGCAGGTTGTGGCCCTCGAGCTCCAGGCACAGGATCTCGAGGCGCGCCTTCTGGCCGCCGCTCATCGTGTCGTAGTCGCGCCGCGCGGCGTCGGCGAGGCGGTAGCGGGCGAGCGCGCCCATCGCGCGCTCGACGTCGCCGTTGACCCGCTCCACGACCGTGTCGAGGATCGTCTCCGCTCCGCGCAGGTCGTCGCGCGCGTTGAGCTGCGTGAAGTACCCCGTCGAGACGCGGGGTCCGGTCGTCACCCGGCCGGCCGAGGGCGACGCCTCGCCGGCGAGCAGCCGCATCAGGTGCGTCTTGCCGCTCCCGTTCGGTCCGATCACCCCGACCCGCTCTCCGAAGTGGATCTCGTCGGAGAACGGGCGGATCAGCCCGTCGATCGCGACGTCCTCCAGCACGAGGACGCGGCGCGCGGAGTCGCCGCCGCGCATCCGGACGCCGATCCGCTGGTCGGACACGGGCTTCGGCGGCGGGCCCGGGGCCGCGAACCGGCGCCACCGCGACTCCGCCGCGTTCGCCTTCTTCGCCCAGTCGGGCGCGTAGCGCGCCCGCTCCTTGAACGTCTTCACGAGGCGGTACAGCCGCCGTTCCTCCTCGTGCCAGCGCTTGACGGCGTCGCCGAGCCGCTGCTGACGCGCCTCGCGCGCCTCCGGGTACGTCGCGTACGAGCCGCCGTGCAGCCAGCACCCCTCGCCCTCGAGCGTGAGGATCGCGCTCGTCGCGGCGGTGAGCAGGTCGCGGTCGTGCGAGATGACCAGCACCGTCTTCGGCGAGGCCGCGATCCGCCGCTCGAGCTCCTGCTTGCCGCGCACGTCGAGGAAGTTGTCGGGCTCGTCGAGGAGGAGGACGTCGGCGTCGGACTCGAACAGCACCTCGAGCGCGAGCGTCTTGCGCTCGCCGCCGGAGAGCGTGGCGGCCGGCCGCTCGGCGATCTCCTCGAAGGAGCTGCGGACGATGCGGCGCGCGGCGCGGTCCCACTGCGCCTCGAGCTCGTAGCCGCCGTGCTCCGACCAGTCCGCGATCGCGGCGCCGAGGTCGACGCCCGCGCCGTGGTCGCCGCCCGCGAGCGCGAGCTCGGCCGCGGCCATGCGCTCGCCGGCCGTGCGCAGCGCGCGCGGCGCGAAGGCGACGAGCATCTCACGCACCGTCGCCGCCTCCGCCCCCACGGCCTGCGGCATGTACGCGAGGCGCCCGGAGACCGCCACGCGGCCGTCGTCGGGCTCGAGCTCGCCGGCCATGATGCGGAACAGGGTCGACTTCCCGACCCCGTTGACGCCGACGACGCCGACGTGGGCGCCCGCCGCGATCGTGAACGAGACGTCGGTGAAGAGCAGGTCGCCGCCGGGGTGCGCGTAGGCGAGGCCGGAGCAGACGACCCCTCCGCCGCCCCGCGTGCGTGCGGGTGGCCGAGCCGGTGCCTCGTGTCTCGCCATCGCCGTGACGCTACGCGATCGAGGTGGGCGCGGCTGGTAGGTTCGGCGCCGGGCCGCGAACGGAGAGACCGGGATGCAGCGAGTCGTCGAGGGGCGAGAGCGAGAGGACGTGCGGCGACCCCGCGGCAGGACCTCGCCCGGCCGCGCCACCAGTCAGGGGCCGGCGGACAGGGTGCGGGCCCTGCAGCGCACGGCCGGCAACGGCGCGACCGCGCGGTGGCTCGCAGGGGGCCCCGGCACGCCCGGCCGAGCCCTGCAGCGCGTGCGGATCGACGACGAGGACTACGAGACCGTCGATTCGCTCGAGAGGGCGGGCCTGGGGAGCCAGGTCGAGGAGGGTGTCGAGGCCGACGTCGTGGCGGCCCTCGTGAAGACCGCCGGCGTGTACGACGCCGAGGAATGGGCCGCGGAGGTGGCCATGCGGACGGCGGTCATCGAGGGCATGCAGATCCTCCAGGACTCCGCGGCCTACAACTACAACTTCGAGGCCGAGGGCATCAGGCTCCCGGAGCCCTGGGAGGGCACCGGGAGGGACCGGGAGGCCGCCGTCCCGAAGCAGGCGACCTCGACCGCGTACGCCGTCGACGCGATCTTCGGCGAGGGCGAGGCTCCCCCGCTGCCCGACAAGCCGGCCTACTTCCTGGACTGCTCGAGCACGATGGTCGCCGTCTACTACCGCGGGATGTTGAAGGCGCTCGGGCCGAACGTCTTCGCCAAGCGCTTCAAGCGCGAGCACGTGGTGGTGAACGTCGAGGGGTTGAAGGAGGTCGAGGTGCCGGGCGTCGGGCGCGGAACGCCGCCCTCACACGAGCTGTGGGACTCGATCAAGCTCGACGCGCTCGACAAGCTGCTCCCGGGTGACTGGGTGTACTTCGAGAACTACAGCGACTACGACGAGACCCACGACGGTCCGGCCGCGGTCTGGGCGGGGGAGCATGCGGTGGTCCTGGCGAATGGGACGTTCCGCGGCCTCGGCGCCGAAGGCGACTACGAGACGATGGTCGGCACGCTGCGCGACGGCTACAACAACCCGGAGCAGGGGCTGAAGCAGGGCGTGAAGAAGAAGAAGGACAAGGAGCTCGAACCCTCCAAGGAGTCGATGTTCACCGGCCACCTGCCGGGTATCACCGAGGTTCGGCGTATGAAGAACCCGATCAAGCATCCCACCCTCCCCGCCATCGAATGAAGTCGCTCACCGAAGGCCAGCTCGTGATCGTCGTCGACGATGGCGCGGCCGTGGACGGCATCGTCGTCCACGTCGCGAGCTTCCTGAAGGCGGAGGTCGCCGTGCCCGACGACGAGCACGGCGCGGTCTTCCGCTCCGTCCACCGCAAGGCGCTGCGCGAGCGCGCCGAGCCCGGCGAGCACGACGAGGCGCTGCGCAAGGCGATCCGC
>DASZDF010000481.1:0-1629 GCA_035942275.1 Solirubrobacteraceae bacterium
CTCCTGATCACCGGCCGCGTGCTCGGCGGCCGCTGCACGGGCACCGTCCGCGTGAAGCTCGGCCGCCGGGCCCGCCGCGCCCGCGTCCGCCCCGACTGCCGCTTCCGCCTGCGGGCGCGCGTGCGCTCGCGGAGCGTGCGCGTCGTGGTGCGGCGCGGCAACATCCGCGTGACGCGCCGGATCAGCCGGCGCTAGCCGCTCCGAGGCGGACGCGCCGGGCGTGCAGTGCCGCGTAGATCGGCCGGCACGCCTCGGCGACCTCGGCGTCGTCGCCCGACAGGCTGACCTCGCGCGGGCGCCAGGGCTCGAAGCCGGTGGAGCGCCAGACCGCGGCGTACCAGTGCGGCGCCCACACGCCGTCGGAGTCCCGCGGCCCGGGCGGCCACGACAGCATCCGGTCGGTGAACGGGATCCCCAGCCAGTCGCACAGCCACCGCAGGTGGGCCTCGGGCGCGCGCAGGAAGTCGCCGGAGTCGATGATCGGCACCTCGACGCCGTGCTCGTCCCACAGCTCCAGCAGCCACGCCTGCTGCGGCAGCGCGACGTCGTCCGGGCCGAAGGTCGCGGTCTCCCGGGCGCGCGCGTACGAGGCGACCACCTCGGCCGGGTCGCGGAGGAGCAGCACGTTGCGGAAGCCGAGCGTCCAGCGCAGGTCCATGTCGCGGGAGACGTGGTGCGCCATGTGCTTGGCGTAGTGGACGCGGTGGCCGGGCGGCAGCGGCTCCGACAGCGCGGCGACCGCCGTCGCCAGGTCGGTCGGCTGCGAGGCGACGATCGCTTCGCGCACCGGGTGCTCGAGGCCGGTCCGCGCGAGGTAGGCCGCGTACAGCGGCTCGTCGACGACGACCGTGTCGGGGCGATTCTCGAACGCGCGCATCATCGCCGTCGAGATGTTCCGCGGGCCGGACCACATGGCCACGCGCACGACGTCACTCATGGCGCGACGCGCGCCGCAACGTCGGCGTCGACCAGCTCGCGGTACAGCGCCTGGAGGCGCTCGACGACCGGCCCGCGACGGCCGTCGCCGATCGTGCGGCCGTCCACCGACCGGACGGGCACGACGCCCGCGAAGGTGCCGGTGACGAACGCCTCGCGGGCGGAGTAGACGTCGGTGAGGCTGAACGTCGTCTCGCGCGCCGGGATCCCGTTCGCGCCGCAGATCTCGAGCACGTTGGCGCGGGTGATCCCCGCGAGCGTGAAGCGGCCGTCCGAGGTCCACACCTCCGGCGCGTCCTCCGGGCCGGTGACGACGAAGAAGTGCGTCGAGTTGCAGGTCGCCACGAACCCGTGCGGGTCGAGCATCAGGGCCTCGTCGGCGCCTGCCGTGTAGGCCTGGATGCACGCCGTGATGTCGTTGAGCTTGGAGTGCGCGTTGAGCTTGGGGTCGAGCGTGTCCGGCGTCGCGCGGCGCACGTGCGTCGTGAAGAGCGTGATGCCGTCGGTCACGGTCGCCGGGAGCGGCTCCTTGTGCTCGGCGATGATCACGACCGTCGCGGGGCCGATCGTCACGCGCGGGTCCTGGTAGGGCGTGCGCTTGACGCCGCGGGTGACCATCAGCCGCACGTGCACGCCGTCGGTCATGTCGTTGGCCCGCAGCGTCGCGTAGATCGCCTCGGTCAGCTCCTCGCG
>DASZDF010000482.1:0-5387 GCA_035942275.1 Solirubrobacteraceae bacterium
GCAGCGCTCCTCCGCCCACCACGAGCGCGAGCGCGAGCACTGCGGCGACGAGCAGGGCCGTCCCGCTCCGCTGCCCGCGCTCCGGCGGCCCGGTGCCGACCGGTCCCGCCGGGCCGAGCACCGTCCAGTCCGCCCCCACGAGCTCGCCCGCGCGCGCGAGGAGCCCCTCGCGCGTGCTCGCCACGAGCGCGGCGCCCGGCACCCACAGGCGGTACGTCGCTCCCGCCTCGGCCATGACCGCGCGGCTCGCGCGGCAGCGGTCGCACTCGTCGAGGTGCTCGGCGAGCCAGGCGGCGTCCTCGGCCGACAGCGGCGCGTCCTCCGACAGCGTCGTCAGCGTCATCGCGCGCTCGCAGTCGCGCGAGCGGATCGTGATCCCGCCGAGCGCGTCGCGCCGCACGAGCGACCGGAACCGGCCCCGCGCCCGCCACGCGAGCTGCGCCGCGGCGTTCGCCGACAGGTCCATCCGCGACCCGATCTCCTCGTACGACAGCTCCTCGACCTCGCGCAGCGCCAGCACCTCGCGCTGGCGCACCGGCAGCTCCCGGTTCGCCGCGCGCACCGAGGCCTGGAGGTCCTCGGTCAGCACCTTCGACTCGGCCTCGGGCAGGTCGCCGGCCGGCGCCGCCTCCGGCACCTAGTCCACCGGTCGCACGCGACGCCGCGCCTCCACCAGCTTCAGCGCCGCGTTGCGCGCCGTCCGGAAGAGGTAGGCCTGCGGCTCGGCGACCGCGTCGGCGTCCGCGCGCGCTCGCGCGAGGATGCCGAGGAACGCCTCCTGCGCGGCGTCGGCCGCGGCGTCGTCGTCATCGAGGATCCGCCGGCAGTAGCCGAGGACCGACTGCGCGTGGCGGTCGTAGAACGTCGCGAACGCGTGCCCGTCGCCCGACCCCGCGGCGCGCAGCAGCTCGGCGTCGGATCGCTCCACAAGCGGGCGCATCACTGAAGATCCTGCCCAGAACCGGGGTCATCTGTCGAGCACGGTCGCCACGAGGACCCGCGCGACGACGGGATCGAACTGCGATCCGGCGCCCGCCGCGACCTCCGCGCACGCCGCGTCGAACGGCAGCGCCTGGCGGTAGCAGCGCTCGTGCGTCATCGCGTCGAAGGCGTCGCAGGCGTGGATGACGCGCGCCGCGAGCGGGATCCTCTCGCCGGCGAGCCGGTCCGGGTACCCGCGGCCGTCCCAGCGCTCGTGATGCGCGCGCAGCCACGGCCCGACGCTCTCGAGCCCGGGCACGGACGCGACGAGCCGCGCGCTGCGCGCGGGGTGCTCGCGCACGATCCGCCAGTCGGCCGCCGTCAGCGGCCCCGCGCGGTCGAGGACGGCCTGCGGCAGCTCGACCTTGCCCGCGTCGTGGAGCAGCGCCGCGAGCTCGACGCGCTCGACCAGGAGGTCGGGCAGGGACAGCGCGCGGCAGACGCGCGCCGCGAGCGCCGAGACCGCGCGGCTATGGCCGGCGAGGCCGCGCTCCTCCAGGCGTGCGAGCAGGTCGAGCAGGGACGGAGAGGCACCGGCGAGGGGAACGGTGGACATCGAGGCTCCTTGGGGATGGCTGTCCCCAAGGAGCGGCGAGGCCGCAGGGCCTTACGCAGCGTCGTCGGTTTGGCGCGTTGCCGCTACCCGCTCGCGCAGCCACGGGATGACCTCCGCGGTCACGCCGTCCGGGTCGTCGGCGAACGGCCAGTGGCCGCTGGCGGGCAGCGTGACGGACGTCGCGCGGGGGAACGCGTCCCGCTGCCGGTCGGCGAGCGCCGCCGGGAGGTACGGGTCGTGCAGGCCCCACAGCACGAGCGCGGGGCGGTCCAGCGGCGCCAGGCGCGGCGCGGCCGCGGCGCTCCACGTCGCGGCGTCGCGCATCGCGCGGTAGGTCCGCAGGACGTTGCGCCGGGTGGCGCGGTCGAAGTTGTCGTACATCTGGTCGACGAACGCCCGCGGCAGCTGCCGCTCGCGCTGCCCGCGCTTGACGAGCACCCGGAACGCGCGGCGGCTCGACGTCGCCATGAACGCCTCGCCGAGCCCCGGCGTCTGCCAGATCCGCGCGAGCACGTGCCAGCGGTAGTCGGGCAGCACGCCGGTCCCGAGGAGCACGGCGCTCGCGAACGCGTCCGGGTGGCGCAGGGCCCACTCGAGCCCCCACGGCCCGCCGAGGTCGTGCAGCACGAGATGCGCCCGCCGCACGCCCAGCGCGTCCAGCTGCGCGGCGAGGTGCCGTGCGTAGCCGCCGATCGTGACGTCGAAGTCGCGCGGCTTCTCCGCCGTCCCGAACCCCGGCAGCGTCACCGCGACGGCCCGCGCGAACGGCGCGACCCGCAGCACCAGCTCGCGGAAGTCCTCGTGCGAGCCGGGATTGCCGTGGACGAACACGACCGCCTCCTCCGCTTCGGGAGGCCCGGATTCGAGGATCGGGGTGCGCACGCCGGCGGCCGTGAGCTGACGTATGCGGGGGGCGTTCGCCGAGACCGGGAAGATGTTAGGCGTGACCCGCCGAGCCAGGGAGACCGAGCAGGCCGTCGCCGAGGCGGCGTCGCTCGACGTCGCGCGCGAGGCGGCGGGAGGCAAGCCGGCGCCGGCGAAGGGCGATCCGCTGCTCGGCGAGCTGCGGCGTGCGGGCCTCCTGCCGATGCTCGTCCTGCACTTCCTCGGCGCCGGGCCCTCGTACGGCAACCAGCTCATGGAGCGGATCTCCGACGTCACGGGCGGGCTCGTGGCCGTCAACCCGAACACGATGTACCCGCTGTTGCGCTCGCTCGAGGGCCGCGGGCTGGTCGCGGGGGAGTGGGAGCATCCGGAGCGCCGCTCTCGTCGCTTCTACCGCCTCACCGACGAGGGCGAGGCCGAGCGGCGGCGGCTGGCCGAGGAGATCATGCCGCACCTCGACGCGGTCGCCCGCTCCGTCGACCTCATCCGGACCGAGATCGGCGGCGGCTGATGGGCGTCGCGCGCGCGGAGATCGAGGTCCCGGGGCCGATCAGCGAGGCCGAGCGCCTCTGGTACGACACGACCCGCTGGCCGAACTTCGTCGAGGGCTTCGGCCACGTCGCCAAGCTCGACGGCGAGTGGCCGAAGGAGGGCGCGCGCCTGATCTGGGACTCCGTCCGCGCCGGCCGCGGCCGCGTCGTCGAGCGCGTCACGGCGTACGAGGTGCGCGTCGCGCAGACGGTCGCCGTCGAGGACCCGCGCCTCACCGGCAGCCAGACCATCGCCTTCACGGCCGCCGAGGAGGGGCTCGTCGTCGTGTCGCTTGAGCTCGATTACGAGCTCAAGCAGGGCGGCCCGTTCGCCTCGGTCGTGGACGCCCTCTTCGTCCGCCGCGCCGGCCGCGACGCCCTGCGCCGGACCCTCTCGCGCTTCGCCCGCGAACTGCGGGCGGACCGCGAGCTCGGGACCTGAGTCGCTAGGTTCAGGCGAATGTTCGTGTTCAAGGCTGCGGTCGTCGGCGCCGGCACCATGGGCGGCGAGATCGCCCAGGCCATCGCCGCCGCTGACATCGATGTGGTGCTCAAGGACGTCGACCAGAAGTTCGTCGACGTGGGTCTGGAGAAGGCCCGCGAGGTGACCTCGGGCCAGCTCGCCCGGCTGGTCAAGAAGGAGAAGATCAGCCAGGAGGACGCCGACCGGCAGCTCGCCGAGACGCTCGGCCGCATCCACGGCACGACGTCCTACGACGGCTTCGGCGACGTCGACTTCGTGATCGAGGCCGTACCCGAGCGGATGGAGATCAAGGAGGCGGTCTTCGCCGAGCTCGACGACGTCACCCCCGGCCACGCGATCCTCGCCTCGAACACGTCGTCGCTGTCGGTGACGACGATCGGCGAGGCCACGAGCCGGCCCGACAAGGTCCTCGGCTTCCACTTCTTCTACCCGGCGTCGGTCATGCCGCTGCTCGAGATCGTCCTCGGCGACGACACCTCGCCGGAGACGACCGCCGCGGCGGTGAACTTCGCCCAGCGCATCCGCAAGCAGCCGATCACCTGCGCCGACGAGCCCGGCTTCGTCGTCAACCGCATCCTCAACTCGTCGGTCTCCGAGGTGTGGCGCGCGCAGGAGGAGCAGGGCCTCTCGCTCAAGAAGGTCGACGAGCAGATCCAGGCCGCGAACCTCGCGCCGATGGGGCCGTTCTTCCTCGTCGACCTGCTCGGACTCGACACGGTCCTGCACGTCGCCGAGTACCTCAACGAGCGCCTCGGCGACCGCTTCTACGTCCACGGTGGGATGCAGCGCCTCGTCGCCGACAAGCAGCTGGGTGCGAAGACGGGCGGCAGCGGCTTCTACAAGGAGGGCGAGCCGCAGATCGAGGGCGACGCCGACCCGCCCGCAGAGCTGCCGAACCTGATGGGCGTCAAGGCCGTGCGCGAGGCGTGCCTCGTGCTCGAGGAGGGCATCGCGACCACGCGCTCGATCGACCTCGGCATGATGGCGGGCGCCGGGATGGACCCGCGCCGCGGGATCCTCCCGCCGCTCATGCGCTGCGACATCGAGGGCCTCGACACGGTCCTCGAGAAGATGGAGAAGGCGTACACCGACCACGGCGACCGCTTCGAGCCGCCGGCGATCCTGCGGCGCCTGGTCGCGCAGGGGCGCCTCGGGCAGAAGAGCGGTCAGGGCTTCTTCCCGTGGCCGCAGCCGTCGGAGGGCTTCACCGACCCGCCGGTGCACCTCGAGCTGCGCGACGGCTATGCGATCGCGTGGCTGAACAACCCGCCCGCGAACTCCCTGTCGCCGGACGTCATAAAGGCGATCGCCAACGTGTGGGAGCGGGTGGACGGCGACGCGTCGATCCACGCGCTGATCTTCGGCTCGGCGAACCCGCTGCTGTTCTGCGCCGGCGCGGACATCAAGGCGTTCACGAAGATGGACGAGGCCGGTGGCCGCGAGCTGATCGAGCTCGGCCACGGGACGTTGCGGGCGTTCGAGCAGTCCTCCACGGTCACGATCGCGGCGGTCAACGCGATCGCCTACGGCGGCGGCTGCGAGCTCGCGATGGCGTGCGACGTGCGCATCGCCGCCGAGTCGGCGGCGACGCGCACGTCGCACGCCATCGCCAGCTCGCAGCCGCCGCCGTAGGCGATCGCGTTGACCGCGGCGATCGTCACCGTCGACGACTTCTCGAAGGACCGCAGCGTGCCGTGGCCGAGCTCGATCAGCTCGCGGCCGCCCGCCTCGTCCATCTTCGTGAACGCCTTGATGTCGGCGCCGGCGCAGAACAGCAGCGGGTTGGCCGAGGCGAAGATCAGCGCGCGGATCGCGTCGTCGCCCTCGACCTCCTCCCACACCTTCGCGATCGCCTTGATCACGTCGGGCGAGAGCGAGTTGGCGGGCGGATTGTTCAGCCAGGCGATCGCGTAGCCGTCGCGGACCTCGAGCTGGACCGGCGGGTCGGGGA
>DASZDF010000483.1:0-2895 GCA_035942275.1 Solirubrobacteraceae bacterium
CCTTTGCGGCGAGCTCGGCGTGCAGCTTGGTCGCTCGTCGCTCGAACTTCTCCATCGCCCGCTCGATCCGGACCAGCTCTTTCTTCGCCGCCCTGGTGTCACCGGTCCGTTGCCGCGTCGCCGCCGCCGCGGGCGCCGCCTTGGCGCGGCGGCGGTCGAGGTACTCGTCGACGTGCGGCATCAGCACCTCCCAGAGCAGCACCACGATCACGATCGCGGTGGCGCTGAGGGCGAGGATCACTAGCGGGCGCCCCCCGCGGCGCGCGGGAAGAAGATGACCCGGTCGGCGTCGCGCGGGATCTCGTTGAAGGTCTTGACCATCTGCGCCTCGCGGCGGCCGGTGCGGTTCTCGACGGGAACCGCGGCCCACAGCCCCTGCTCGAGCTGCTCGCGGAAGGCCTCGACGAGCTCGCGCTCCTCGTCGGCGATCTCGGGGTCGCCCTCGGCGATGAGGACCTCGCCGTGCCCGGGCTTCATGCGCAGGAACTTCACGCCCCGATTATGGCAAAGCGGCGACCCAGGCCCGTCACGTCGACCGGCCCGGCGCCTTCGCCCAGGTCGCGCAACCCGTCGCGGACGGCGGCGCTCGCCGCGGCCTTCGCCGCCTTGGCCGCCTCGAGCGGGTCGTCGCCGAGGGCGAGCCTCGCCGCGAGCGTGCTCGAGTGCGTGCAGCCGGAGCCGTGGGCGGCGCCGTCCGGATGGCGCTCGCCGGGGATCTCCACGAGGCGGTCGCCGTCGAAGAAGAGGTCGGTCACCTCGTCGCGGTGGCCGCCGGTGACGACGGCGGCTTTGGCGCCGAGGCGCTTGACGGCTCTCGCGAGCGCTTCGGGCGTCGCGTCGTCGTCGCTTCGGGTGAGCGCGCGCGCCTCCGGGAGGTTGGGCGTGGCAACCGTCGCGCGCGGGAGGATCAGCTCGATCAGCGTGTTCTCGGCGTCGGGAGGAAGGAGCCGCGCGCCCGACTCCGCGACCATGACGGGGTCGACGACGACGGGCGTCCCGGGTTGCAGCTCGTCGAGCGCCTGCGCGACGGCCTCGATGACCGGCGCGTCGCCCAGCATCCCGATCTTGACGGCGTCGACGCCGAGGTCCGTCGCGACGGCGCGGACCTGCTCGATGACGAAGGCCGGCGGGATCGGGTGGACGGCGGCGACGCCGACGGTGTTCTGGGCGGTGAGGGCGGTGATCGCGGTCGCGCCGTGGACGCCGGCGGCCGCGAACGCCTTCAGGTCCGCCTGGATCCCCGCGCCGCCGCCCGAGTCCGAGCCGGCGATGGAGAGGACGACGGGGATGCGGTTGACGACGCTCACTGCCCGAGGCGACTACGGCGCCGCGGCGGCGGGTCGTGCAGGCCCATGAGCGCGCCTCCGGCGAGCAGAAACGGCGCGAACCCGAGCATCGGCAGCGGGAAGGTCCACGTCTCCACGTCGAGCACGCCCAGCACGACGGCGCCGCTGGCGAGGACCATGAGGCCGAGCGCGAACCGGATCATCACCACCAGCCTAGCCGTTGCCCCATCAGGTAAAGGACGCCTGTCATCCCTCCGGCGACGGTCCACCTCGCGGTGAGGAGCCAGGCATCGAACGCGGGGTCGCGCGCGCGGCGCCGAGCCGCGACGGCCGTTCCCGCGAGCGCTCCGATGGTCGCCCACTGCACGACGACCGCCACTTCGGGACTCGGCGATAGCGCGGGTAGCGGGGCGATCACGGGACCACCGCGTAGCGTCCTCCGGGTTCCCTCCGCACCAGGCCGCGCAGCTCGAGCTCGGTGAGGCCGACCAGGGCGGCGTCGGCCTTGTCGGCCGAGGCACCGGCGAGGGCGGCCACCGTGTCGCGGCCGTGGGCGACGGCGTCGAGGAGGGCCTTGAGTGGGGGCTCCAGCGTTCCGACGCGGCGCGCTTGCGCGGGTGCGTTGCCGACGCCGAAGAGAGCGTCGAGTACGTCGCGCGCGTTGCGGACGAGGGTCGCGCCGTCGCGCAGCAGCGCGTTCGTTCCCGCCGCGCCCGGCGAGGTGATCGGGCCGGGGGCCGCCGCGACCTCCCGGCCGAGCTTCGCCGCGAGGTCGGCGGTGATGAGCGAGCCGGAGCGCTCCGCGGCCTCGACCACGATGGTGAGGTCGGCGAGGCCCGCGATGATCCGGTTTCGCGCGGGGAAGCACCACTTACGCGCGCGGAACCCGGGCGGCAGCTCGGACACCACGAGCCCGCGCCGCCGGATCTCGTCGTGGAGGTGGCGCTTGCTCGGCGGGTACGGGACGTCCGCCCCGCCGGCGAGGACCGCGACCGTGAGCCCGCCGGCGTCGAGGGCGCCGGCGTGGGCGGCGGAGTCGACGCCGAGCGCCATCCCCGACACGACCGGCACGCCGGCCGCCGCGAGGTCGCGCGCGAGCGCGCGCGCGACGTCCTTCCCGTACGGCGACGCGCGCCGCATCCCGACGATCGCCGCGGCGGGCTCTTCGGCGGCGAAGACCTCCAGCAACCGCGCATCGCCCGCGACGTGGAGCACGGCGGGCGCGTCGCGCGCGTGGAGCAGCCGAGACGGGAACCGCTCGTCGTGCCGGCAGATCGCGACCAGCTCCGCCGCCTCCACCGCATCCCGAGCCGCGGCGGCGTCGAAGTGCTCGTACTCAGCGGCGACGCGCGCCGCGACGGCGCCGCCCACCGCTGCGATCAGCCGCCCGTCGGACAGCGCGAGCACCTCGGGAAGCCGCGCGTGCTCGTGGCGAGCGAGCTCGATCCGTCCCGCGAGGCGCGCGACGAGCCACGCCCGCCGAAGGCAGGCGTCGCACGCGCCGCGCGCCGCGGAGCGCGACGCTCCTGCGCCGCCGCTCACGGCCTCTCCGCGGACCGCACCGCCCCGCGATGACGCGACGCGGGCCGCTTCACGCCACCCTCCGCTC
>DASZDF010000484.1:0-1960 GCA_035942275.1 Solirubrobacteraceae bacterium
GGGCGTATGTCCTCCAGAAGGACGTGGTCGACCTCATCGAGCCCGATCGCAACGTCTCGATCGAACGCGAGATCTGGCCCCAGCTCGTGGGCGACGGCCTGTACGCGTTCCCGCACGAGGCCTACTGGCTCGACATCGGGACGCCCGAGCGCTACCTCCAGGCGACGTTCGACGTCCTCGAGGGCCAGTGCAAGACCGAGCTGTGCGAGCGGCTCGGCGACACGTTCACGCTGCTCGGGACCGGCGTCGAGAACCGGGGCCGCGTCGTCCCGCCCGCCGTCGTCGGGCGCGGGACGACGATCGCGCCCGGCGCGCACGTCGGGTCGCTCGTGGTGCTCGGCGACGCCGTGACCGTCGGCGAGGGAGCGACGATCGAGCGCTCGGTGGTCATGCAGGGCACGGACGTCGGGCCCGGGTGCGTGCTGCGCGGCTGCGTGGTCGCGGCCGGGAGCCGGATCGGCGCGGGGACGCACATCACCGGCGGCGCGGTGCTGGGCGAGGGCGTGACGGTGGGGGCTGACAACGTCCTGACGCGCGGCGTGCGAGTGTTCCCGCACGTGACGATCCCCGACGGAGGAATCAGGTTCTAGATGCCCACCGGGCTCGGCCGCGACGACATCGCGCAGGTCGACCGGTCCGGGATGCTCGCCGACGTCCTGGCGATTCCCGACCACCTGCGCGACGCGCTCTGGAGAGTCGAGTCCGCAGGGGGGCTCATGGAGGAGTGGGACTCCCCCGGCGGGCTGATCGTCGCGGGCATGGGCGGCTCGGCCGTGGGCGGCGCTCTCGCGCGGGCGGCGCTAGGCGACCACGAGTCGCGCCACATCGCGATCGCGCGCGGCTACGGGCTGCCGCCGTGGGCGACGCCGGAGACCACCGTGCTGCTCGCGTCCTACTCCGGCAACACCGAGGAGACCCTCGCGTGCTACGACGCCGCCGGGTACGTCGGCGCGCGGCGAGTCGTGGTGACGACGGGCGGACGGCTCGCCGAGCAGGCCCGCGGCGACGGGGTGCCGGTCATCCCGGTGCCGGGCGGCTTCCAGCCCCGGGCGGCGGTGGCGTACATGACCGTCGCGGCGCTCGAGGTCGCGGCGCAGTGCGGCTGCGGCCCGCGGATGGCGTCGGAGATCGACGTCGCGGCGTCGCACGCCGAGGCGCTCGCGCGCGAGTGGGGTCCCGACGGCCCGGACGACTCGCTGCCGAAGGAGATCGCCCGCGGGATCCTCGGCAGCGTCCCGCTGATCGCGGGCGCCGGGCTGACCTCGCCGATCGCCTACCGCTGGAAGACCCAGATCAACGAGAACGCGAAGTCGCCGGCGTTCTCGCACGAGCTTCCCGAGCTCGACCACAACGAGATCATGGGCTGGGAGGGCGTCGGCGAGCTCGGTCCGTTCTCGATGATCCTGCTCGACGACGCCGACCTGCATCCGCGCGTCCGCCACCGCATCGAGCTGACGCAGTGGCTGGTCGAGACGAACGCGCAGCAGACCTACCGGGTCGAGACGCAGGGGCGCAACGCGGTGGAGCGGGTCTTCTCGCTCGTCCTGCTCGGCGCCCTCGTGTCGGTGTACCTCGCGGTCCTGCGCGGCCTCGACCCGGCGCCGGTCGCGGTCATCGACCGGCTCAAGGAGCAGCTGGCCGAGCGGTGACGATTCCGCTCGCCGTCCCGCGGGCAGAGGAATCGACATGAACCTCCTCGACCCTGTCAAGTGGGGGGCGCAGGCGGCGTTCGCCGTCACGTCCACCGCCGTGAAGATCGGAACGAGCGCCTTCCGCACCGCCGAGCTCCTCCTCGGCCGCAACGAGGGCGACGACGCGTAGCACCGCTACGCGCCGACGGGCAACGGGACCGCGACCGCGGAGGCCGTCGGCCGCGACCGCGAGACGCCGGGCAGCGCCACGCGCGGCCACAGGGCTCCCGACCCGACCTCCGCCGCCGGCGCCTCGCGCGGCATGGGCG
>DASZDF010000485.1:0-14649 GCA_035942275.1 Solirubrobacteraceae bacterium
CGATGAGCCCGCGCGCTGCGGACCGAGCCACGCCGCGCAACGCCGGCCGGTGCCGGGGCGGGGAAGGACCGTCGCCGGCGGCATGCGGTACGGCCGTCCACGGAGGCTCCGACCACGCGGGGGCGCCGCCGCCGCGCTCGCGGGGGCCGAGCCGCGCGAGGCGCGTCATCGCCGCCACGAGCTTCGGCCGCCGCGCCTCCGCGATGCGCGCGGCGAGCGCCGCTCGCGAGAGCGGGCCGTTCACGCCGGCTCCGCGACGTCCGCCGGGGGCGCGGCGGCGACCGCCAGCGCCGCGGCCTGCGCCAGGAACGCCCGCCGATCGCGGTGCTCGAGGTCAAGGACAGTGTCGAGCGACCATCCGTAGGCCGCCGAGAGGCCGGCCATCTCCGCGTACAGCTCGGGCGAAGACGGCCGCCTCATTTTCCCGCCGGCGGGTCGAGCAGCTCGCCGATGTCCACCTCGAACTCGTGCGCGCAGTCCGGGCACGCCACCGCCCCGACGGCGTCACCGGCGCTGTTGAGGCGCTCGTACGTGCGCTGGAGGTGGTCGAAGTCGGCCGCGAACAACCCGGAGATCACCTCCGGAGTCACGTCCTCCACCGGCCCGAGCCGGACGACGGTTCGCGACAGCAGGAGGACCGAGAGGTACGCCTGGTTGCGCCGGACCTCAGGGTCGCGCAGCGGCTCGATCTCGTCGCGGGCGGTCGCGAGCCGCATGACCCCGTCACGGTGTACGGAACCGTCGCCGTCGACGTACCCGCGCGGCAGCGTGAACTCGTGGTCCGTCCGCATCAGGCCCGGGTGAAGCCCTCGTGCGCCAGCTCGAGCTCCTCGACGAGGATCTCGTTGCCGCCCGCGTTCAGCCCGGGCGAGCTGTACTTGCATGGCCACGCCCGGATGAACTTGTACGTCACGATGATCGCGCCGGTCCAGTCGAGGACGTTGATCTGCCCGTCCTTGCGATTGGCGTCGATCGCACCGTCGAGGATCGTCTGGCGCCAGGCCCACAGCTGGGCCTGCGCGTCGACGCCGCGCTTCAGCGTGATGTTCGACCACGACATCTGGCCCGCGAACTTCTGGGGCAGCGGCAGCCCCTTCCCGTTCGCGGCGGTGTGCTCGACGACGTGGGTCTCGTTGGTGAATCCCGACGCCTCGGCGAAGAATCCCGCGGCCTCGGCACCGCCGAGCGCGAGCGAGAAGATGTAGTTGCCGACAGGGGTCTGGACGTCCGCGGCCATGCGCTTCTACCTCTTTCTGAAGAGAGCCGGGATCAGCCGGCCGGCTGGTACTGGCTGAGCTGGAAGATCACGAACTCGGCGGGCTTCACGGGCGCGACGCCGACGACGATGTTGACCTTGCCGAGGTCCCGCTCCTCCGGCGGGTTCGTCTCCGCGTCGCACTTCACGAAGAACGCCTCGCTGGGGCTGGTGCCGAAGAGGGCGCCGGTCCGCCACACCGTGGTCAGGAAGTTCGAGACCGAGACCTGGAGGGAGACCCAGAGCGTCTCGTCGTTGGGCTCGAAGACCGCCCACTGCGTCCCGTTGAGGATGGACGCGCTCAGGTAGTTGAAGAGCCTGCGGACGTTCAGGTACTTCCACTCGGGATCCGTGTTGACGCTCAGCGTCCGCGCTCCCCAGATGCGGATCCCGCGACCCGGGAAGAACCGGATGCAGTTGATCCCCGCCTGGTTCATGTCGCTCTGCTCGACGTCGTTGGTCGCGTAGCCGAGCGCGAGCGCACCGCGCAGATCCTCGTTGGCGGGCGCCTTGAAGACGCCGCGGGTCTCGTCGGTCCGGGCCCACACGCCCGCCACGTGCCCGCACGGCGGCACCGCGACGGGGTCGCCGCCCAGCGGGTCGTTGACCATGATCCACGGCCAGTACAGCGTCCCGAACTTGCTCGGCGGCGGCGCCTGCGGCGAGGCGACCCACTCCTTGATCTCCTGCGGAGTGTCCCGGTCGATCGGCGCGTCGAAGATCGCCATCGCCTGGTTCGCCTCGCAGAACGAGGAAACCGCCCCCTGGACGGCCTGGATCGACTCCGCGGTCCCGACCACGCCCTGGTCGTCCTCGACGGACATCGCGTCGGGCACGCACACGGTCGTCAGGCCGTGCGCCGCCTCCAGGGCGTAGACGCCCGTCCGCGTGGCGGGATCGCCGACGAGCTCGTTGACGACCAGCTTGGCCTGCTCGGGCTTCGCGAGCTTGGTCTCCGCGACGGGGGCGACGGAGCGCGGCGTCGCCGGGATGAGCGCACCGGTCTCGGAGACCCGGACCATCTTCGAGGCGGAGTTCAGGACGGTCGGCAGGTACCGCGGGCCCGGCAGGACGGTCAGGTTCGCGTGGGTCTCGTCCTCGAACGGATCGGGGCCGGTGACCGTGACCGTGATCGTCGGCTGCGTGCTGACCGGCGTCGTCGGCAGGACGGTCAGCGCGGTGCCGGTGGCCGGTGACGCCGCCGGGTCCGGCGGGGGGTCCTCGGCGACGGCGATCGTCACGTCGCCCTTGACCTCCGGCTTGGCGAACGCCCGGAACACGTCCGGCACGTCGGCGCCGGCCGTGCTCCCCGCCGGGAGCAGCCGGACCTCGGGGATGTCGGAGTCGTCGTACTCCTCGACCCTGACGACCCAGCACACGCCGCCGCCGTTCTGGAAGAACCCGTAGACCGCGTGGGCGAGGTACGCCCCGGGGATGTACGGGCCCCGCTTCTGCCCGTGCGGACGGACGACGTCGGCCGGATCGCTGAAGGTCTTGACGAACTGCGTCCAGTTCGTGACTTGGATCGGCGTGTTCACCGGACCGCCCGGCGTGCGGCCGACGAAGCCGACGACGGAGGTCGCCACGCCCTCGATGGGCTTGTTCTGCGCCGGGATCTCGTGAACGACCACGCCGGGCGTGTATGGG
Organism: Solirubrobacteraceae bacterium; assembly: GCA_035942275.1. GTDB lineage: Bacteria > Actinomycetota > Thermoleophilia > Solirubrobacterales > Solirubrobacteraceae > CADCVT01. The sequence continues at coordinate 2,903 of DASZDF010000485.1, forward strand.
ATCGTCATGCGACTCCTCGTCGCGCCGGCTCAGGTGGCGCGTTCGTGAAACGGTCTAGCAAGCATTACCGGTTTCCAATCTGACATCGCACCACCAAGCGGGCAGTCATTCGGGCAGTCGCGGCTGCCCTTCCGGGCACCTAGGCGTCCGGCAGGGCGAGCGTCACGCCGCCGCCGGGCACGGCGAGGCGGTCGCGGGCCTCGCGCCCGTCGCGGCTGCGCGCGACGACGTCGTGCACCCCGCCGGGGAGCGCGCTGAGGACGAACGTCCCGTCCGCGCCGGTGAGCGCGGTCAGCAGGAGCGGCGGCCGCGGCGCCGCCTGCTCGACGCGCACCTCGACGGACGCGCCCGCGACCCGCTTGCCGCGCGAGTCGACCACGAGCCCCGCGGCGACGTAGGTCGCCTGCTCGTCGATCGCGACGCCGCGCACGCGGCCGCGCGCTCGCGGCACGCTGACGCCGGGGTCGCAGACGACGGTGACGGCGTACTCGACCGAAAGCTTGTACGCGGACCCGATCGCCGTCCAGAAGTCCGGCCGTCCGTCCTCGCTGCGGCCATGCGCGACGCGCGTCGTCCACGGGAACTCGCCGTAGGCGCCGTCCGCCAGCTCGGGCGGCTTGGGCAGCTGCGGGTGGGCGTACAGGACCGCGATGACCTGCGAGAGGATCCGGTGCTCCTCGAGCACGTCGAGCGTCCAGGCCGTGACCGCGTACGTGCACGCGAGCCGCAGCGGCGCGCGCACGAGCGCTCCCTGGCCGTTCGTCTCGGTCGCGTGCCACGAGCGGTCCAGCGCGTCGCCGGCCTCGCGCACGTCGTACAGGAAGAGGTTGATCGCCGGGGTCGACCACTTCGAGGAGCGCTCGCGGGTCGGCGCGTCGAACGTGATCGTCACGTCCGCCAGCCCGGAGCGATCGAGCTCGGCGTCCAGCAGCGCACGCACCGCCTCGTCGACGTCGGCGAGCAGGTTGGTGCGAGGGACGTCGACGACGGCGCGCTCAGCCACATGGCGATCGTAGGCGCGAAGCCGCTGCCCTTTCGGGCACATCGACGGCCGATCAGGAAGTCGTCGCCGATCTGCTGCGACGAGCTCGCGGTGAGCAGCCCCCCGAGCGACACCTCCGGAGGGCGCGGACCGATCTAACGTCGCGGCTAGATTCCGGGTGGGTTGCCCCTCATCGGCCACGGGCCCTGCCCGCCGCAGCCCTCGGGCGGGAAGTGGCGAGCGCACGACTGCGTGCAGCTCATCCCCATCATCGCCGCGGCGGCGCCGAGCCGCTCGGCGATCTTGTCGTAGCGCAGGTCGGCGTCGCCGCGCTGGGTCCAGTCGAACCCCTCCATGATCAGCGCCCCGAGCAGCGGGCCGTACCACGTGTACGCCAGGCAGGCGCCGACGCAGTGGGCGAAGCCGCCGGAGTACGCGTGCCCGGCGTTCGGGAACAGCGCATGCTCCTTCTCGATCGCGCGGTCGTGGGTGTCCATCGGGTTGGGGCTCCACGGCGGGTCGGTCCACACGGGGTGCCCTGGCGGCGGGCAGATGACCTCTCGGGCGCCGGTCGGGTCGACGAAGTTGACCGGGTCGTTGTGCGCGTAGCGGTAGAGGTTCGGGTGCACGGCGAGCGGCAGGCTGGGGTCCTTCGCGGTCCAGCGGCCTGACCGCGGGTCGTAGTCGCGCGCGCCCAGCCGGACGAAGCCGGTCTGTGCGTCGTGCAGCGCGCCGGTGAACCCGAACGGCTGGAACCCCGGCCGGGTGTCGTCGAGGATCTCGCCGAACGCGCTGTAGCGCAGGCGCTGGGCGACCTCGCCGGTCGCCACGTCGATCGCGAGGACGGGGCTCCCGCGGTGGTCGGCGACGAGCCGGTACGTGCCGTCCTCGCGGACGACCAGGTCGGGCAGGAGCGGGCGGGTGCCGTGGACGAAGTGCGCGACCGGCCGGCCGTCGCCGTCGAGCTGCGCGGCCACGCGGAGGTCGTCGAGGTAGAGCCAGCCGGCGTCCAGGCTGCCGTCGGTCCGCCGCCCGACGCGCCGGCCGAACCCGTCGACGACGTACTCCACCGCCGCCGCGCCGCGCGTGGCGTGCAGCGCGCCCAGCAGGTCGTACGCGTACGTCGTCTCCCGCTCCGGCCCCTTCGCCCTGCTGCGCGAGCCGTCGCTCGCGTGCTCGTAGTCGACGTCGCCGAGCCGCACGAGCCGGTCCTGCGCGTCGTACGCGGCGGCGACCCGCTGCCCGTCGCGCTCGACGAACACCCGGTTGCCGTTGGCGTCGTAGCCGTAGCGCTCGGTGACCCCGTCGACGTTCGCGGCCACGAGCTGCCCCCGGCCGTCGTAGGCGAACGTGCTCCTGCGCGATCCGTCCGGGCCGCGCTCGCGGACCTCGACGACGCGGCCGGCGCCGTCGCGCGCGTACGTGAAGCGGTACGCCTCCTCGCCGTCGATCGCGACCAGATGGTCCGCCAGCTCGCCGAGCGCGTCGTACGTGTAGCGCTCCTCGACGCCGCGCACGACCGTCCGCACCGCGCGCCCGCTCGCGAGGTCGCGTTCGATCTCCAGGTCGCCCGCCGCGACGAGCAGCTCGTCGTCGTCGTAGGTCAGCGTGGCCTCGAAGTCCTCGCCGACGCGGTACCCCGCGGGTCGCATGGTGTCGTCCCACAGCCGCTCGACCGTTCCCTCCACCGGGCCGCTCCACGTCGTGGTGGTGAGCAGGGGCCCGTCGTACTCGCGCGCGACGTCCTGCGCGCCCGCCGTCGCGCGGACGATCCGCTGCGCGCCGTCGCGCTGATACTCGATGCTGCGGTCGCCGGCGGCCACGGCGCGAATCGCGCCCGCGTCGTCGCGGTCGACCTCGACCGCGCGGCCGTCCGCGTAGGCCGCCCGGCGCAGCTGCCCTTCGGGCGTGTGCTCGAACGCCACGCCGGCTCCCTCGGCCTCGCCCGGCGCGCGGTAGCGGGCGAGCAGCCCGCCGGGCGTCCGCTCGAGGACGTGGCGGCCGCCGCTGGCGTCGCGCACCGCGACGAGCCGGCCCGCGTCGTCGTAGGAGAAACCGATCGACGTGCCGTCCGCCTCGCGCCGCTCGGACAGCCGCGCCGCCTCGTACACGAACGAGACTCGGTCGAGCCCGGCCTCGGCGACGGCCGCGAGCCCGCCGTCGGCGCCCCACTCCAGCGTGCGGCGGCGCGGACCGGCGGTCACCGACGTGACGCGGCCGGCTGCGTCGTGCTCGGCCACGATCGGAGCGGCGCCGGGCCGCGACGTCTCCACGAGCAGCCCGCGCTCATCCCACCGCACGCGCTCAGTGCGTCCCGTCGCGCTCGTCGCCGTCGACTCCCGCGCGGCGAGGTCGTCGACGAGCCGCTGGACCCGGCCGTCGCGGTCGAGCGCCGTCTCCAGCCGCGTGGTCCTGCCGACCCCGCCGTGTCGGACGACCTCCACCGTCTGCACGCTGCGGCGCTCGCCGGGCGTGACCGTCGCGGTCTGGATCCGCGCCGGCCCGTCGGCGATCTGCGACCCGGCACGTCGCGTGGTGACGGTCGAGCCGTCCGGCTGCTCGACGATGCGCGTGCCGTCGGAGCGCGTCCGCAGGCGGGTGGGCGTGGTGCCGCAGCACCGGCGCTCGCGGACCGTCTCGCCGTCGCGGCCGGGCGCCACCGACTGCAGCGCCTCGTGGCCCGATGCCGACAGCGCGACGACGGAGCGCCCGGCGCCGTGCTCGCGCGCCCCGAGCGCGGTGCTGCCGCCGTGGGCGGAGTCCTCGCGCGCGAGGCGGCCGGCGTCGTCGTAGGCGAAGCGCTTGGCCGGGCCGTCGCCGACGGTCAGCGAAGCGAGCAGCCCGCCGTCGGCGTAGGTGAGGCGGGTCGCCGCTCCGGCCGGGTCGACCACCTCGGCCAGGTAGCCGCCCGGCCCGCGGGTGCCGCGGGTGCGGTGCCCGTACGGGCCGACCACCGCCACGCCGTCGGCGTCGTGCTCGATCCGCGTCGTCTCGCCGCTCCACTCGGCGACCGATGTCAGGCGCCCGTCGTCGTAGCCGAACCTCCGCTTCTCGCGCGCGGTCAGCGCGTCGAGCGTCGCGTGGTGCCGCCCGGCCGCGTCGAACCGGTACAGCTCGGACTCGTCGCGAGAGGGGATGAGGTGGTCGCCGAGCTTGAAGCCCGCGATGCCGGGCGTGACGACGCGCAGCCGGCCGCCGGAGGCCTCCGCGATGAACAGCCGGCCGTCCGCCGCGATCGCGACGTCCTTCGGCCCGTTGACCGCCGCCTTCTGCGGCGGGCCGCCGTCGCCGTCGGTCTCGTCGCGTCCGTCGCCCGCGAGGGTCGTGATGACGCCGTCGGTGCCCACCCGCCGCACGCGGTTCTCGCCGGACTCGGCGAAGAGGACGGTGCCGTCGGAAGCCACGGCCAGGTCGGTCGGCCGGATCGCCACGACCACGGCGAGCGCGCCGTCCCCGCTGGGCGCCTCGTCCTCGGGGAAGTCGCCGGTCCCCGCGATCGTCGTGAGCAGCCCGTCCGGCGTGACGCGGCGGATGCGCGCGCCGAAGCTCTCGGCGATGTAGACCGACCCGTCGGGCCCGACGGCGAGGCCGGTGGGCTCCTGCAGGTCGACGTCGGTCGCGCGGCCGGTCGTCTCCTCGCCGCCGCCGGCGAAGGTCGAGATCGTGCCGTCGACGGCGATCCGGCGGACCCGGCCGTTGCCGCTGTCGGCGACGTAGACGGTCCCGTCGGGCGCGCAGGCGACGCTCTTCGGCGCGTCCAGCTCGGCCGCGCGGGCGGGGCCGCCGTCGCCCGCGCCGCCGGGCGCGCCCGTGCCCGCGAACGTGTCGATCGCGGGCGTCGCGCCCATCTCGATGCGACGGACCCGGTGGTTGTTCGTGTCGGCGACGTACAGCTCGCCGCGCGGCCCGACGGCGACGTCGCTCGGCTCCCACATCATCGCCTTCGACGCGGGGCCGCCGTCGCCGGCGAACTCGCCGCCCGAGGCGGCGGTGAGGCGGCGGGCGAGGCCGGCGCGGTCGACCTGCACCACACTGTGCGACGACGTCTCGGTGACGTAGACGTTGCCGGCGGCGTCGAGGGCGACCCCCGTCGCGTGCCCGAGGTCGAAGTCGGTGGCCAGCGCGCCGTCGCCCTGCGGCTCGGCGTCCTCGTCGACCATGCCGGCCGCGGTCGAGATCGTCGCGCCCAGGTCGCCCAGCCGCAGCCGCTCGCCGGTGCCGAGGTGGACGACGCCGGCGGACGGGTCGTAGGTGTGGTGGACGTCGAGCGTCCAGCCGCCGAGCTGCAGCGCGGCGGCCTCCCACACGCCGAGCAGGTGCTCGGACTCGCGCCACAGCGTGACCTCCTCCCGCGTCGGCGACCCTTCGATCGGGGTGCCGGAGAGCCGGGCGAACGTCTCCCCGAACTCGGCGGGCTCCTGGTAGGTCGCCTTGTAGACGAACCCGACGCGGGCCGTCGCTCGCTGCTGGCCCTGGAGCCGGCGGCCGTAGGCGTCGCGGCCGTCCCAAGCGAACGCGTGCGACTGGCCGGGCGCCGGCTCGCGCGAGGCGACCGCCTTCTGCCCGGCGACCGTGACCTCCAGGTCGACGCGGCGGACGTCCGGCGGGACCGTCGCTCCGGTCAGCGGGATGTCGAGCCGGAACGCCGCCTTGCGGCCAGGGACGCGGTCGCTGCGGTAGCGCAGCTCGTACGGCGTGCCGGGCAGCGCGATCGCCTCCCCGAGCGCCTGGTTCTGGACGTCGAGCTCCGAGCCGCCGAACGGGCAGCTCTCCGGGTCGGGCTCGTCGTCGTCGGGCGGCGGCGTGTCGGGGGGCTTGGCGCCCTCGGGCGGGCCGAACGGCCAGTTGTAGTCCCACGGCGAGAAGTGCGGGATCGTGACCCGCCACAGCTGCGTGCCCTTCTCGAACGTCGCGGCCAGGTGCCGGCGCTCGCGCTCGGTGACGCCCAGCTCCTCGAGCGCGCTCTCGTCCGCCGCGCTGCCGCTGCCGTCGACGTCGAGCTGGGCGAGGCCGCCGTCGACGCCGAGGATCGCGATCACGCGGCCGTCCGCGGAGGGCACCCACGTCAGCTGCGAGCGGTCGTAGTAGCCGACCGGCACCGCGCCGCCGACGGGGAAGCCGAGGAAGTTCTCGACGTGGTGCACGAACGGCTCGCTCAGCTCGACCGGCGCGCCGGTCTCGTCGGCGGCGAGCTCGACCGCGTAGGTGTAGGCGCTGCTCGGCGGCAGCTCGGCGGGCATCGCGGCCGCGCCAAGCGCTCCGACGCTGAACTCGGTCACGCGGACGTCGAGGCTCGTGACCGCGTCCGTCGCCTCCCCGGTCAGCGGGCGCGCCGCGGCGTTCGCGGGCGCGATGAGCAGCGAGCGCCGCCGGCCGTCGTGGTCGCCGGTCTCCGAGACGCCGCTCGCCTGCTGGGCGTCGGCGGCCAGGTCGACGGTGCCCGCGGGCGGTTGCGGCCGCACCAGCGCGACGTCCGGCGCGCTGACGAACTGCTGGCGCGGCACCTCGAGCACGCGCGTGGCGGTGAGGCAGCCCTCGCACTCGAACCGCAGGGCGACCTGCTCGCCGCCGTTGACGGCGAGGTCCCACTCGCCGGTGTCGCGCGTCAGGGTACGGCCGAGCTCGGGGTGATCGGCGACGCGGACGGTGACGCCGGCGGCGGGCTTCCCGCTGTCGCGGTCGAGCACCCGCCCGCGGATGACCGCCACGCGCTCCTTGTCGATCGCGCCGTCGACGACGCCGGTCTGCACCGCGTCGGGACCCTCGTACAGGAACGCGGTCGCGGTCGGCAGCGCCGTGGCGACGGATCGGTCGAGTGCCGGCGGAACGATCGGCGGCCCCGGGGTCGGGGAGGGCGGCGGCTCCGGCGTGCCGCGGACCTCCACGCGCGCGGCCCGAGCCGCCACCAGCGCCACCAGGAACCGCTGCTCGCACTCCTCGCGAGACGGGTACGCCGCGCCGGACTCGGCGAAGACCTCGCGGCTGGGAGTCGCGAGGGTCCACGTCCACCCGCGGTCGCCGTCCCGGTTGCGGCGGAAGCCGGCGGCGTCCTGCTGGGCCGCCTTGAAGTGCCGCACGTCCGCGTTGCAGGCGTCGAGATCGTCGCGCGCGGCCGCCGCGACCGCCAGCGCGGTCCCGCCGTTCTCGTCGAGCAGCCGCCAGCTCCAGCCGCCTGCCTCGTCTCCGAAGATCTCGAACTTCGACACGGTGAAGGTGAACCGCCGGTCCGGCGGGCGTCGCAGCGTAGCGGGCGCCGCCTGACGGCGCGTCGGGTGCGGGCTGCCTGCGAGCGGTCCGCACCGGCCGGCTTCAGTGGTGGGATAGCATCCGCGCGGCCGCACCCCCTCCCATGCCCGAGCCCTCGAGTACGCAAGCCTGGGTCGCTCTCGTCGGGGCAGGTCTCGGCGCGGTGACGCTCGGGGTCAAGCTCGTCTGGGACGTGCGCGACCGGAAGCGCGCCCGCGAGCGGGCGGAGCCGCAGACGGACCCGACACCCCTGCCGTCGGCCGCGCAGCTCGGCGTCGCCGCGCCGCAGCGCGTCGTCCTGCTTCCCGGCCGCAACGTGTTCGTGAACCGCGAGCAGGAGATGGCGGAGCTGCGGGCGCGGGTGCGCGCCGGGCGCGACGGCGTCGTCACGATCGAAGGCAACCGGTGGATCGGCAAGAGCGCGACCGCGGCGGAGCTGGCACACGCGCTGGTCGTCGCCTCCCCTGAGGACGGGTTCGACCCCACCGCGCGCAGCTTCATCTGGATGGACGCGCGCGACAAGTGTCCGTCGATCGCCGAGATCTGCGGCCACCTCTCGCGCGTGACGGACGACCGCGCGCTGGCGACGGTCGCCGGAGCGCACAAGCGCGACCGACTCCGGATCCACCTCGCGAGCACCCGCACCGTCCTGGTGCTCGACAACCTCCGCCTCGGAGATGACGCGACGTCCGCGGCCCTGATCGAGTTCCTCGAGGAGCTTCCCGAGGGACCGCTCGTGATCGCGTCGGTCAACCGGCCGGGCAACCTCGTCGCGCCGCGCGTGCCGCTTGGCGACCTGGACGTGGCGAACGTCGCGAAGCTCGTCGAGGACCGGGTCCGCACGTTCCACCTCGACGGGCTCGAGCGCGTCGACGAGTCGCTCGCCGCGCGCCTCCACGGCCTGGTCGGCGGCAACCCCGGCGTGATCGACTGGTTCCTGCGCGGGTACCGCCTCAGCGCCGACTCCCTCGAGGAGCGCATCGAGGCGATCGAGCAGGGAACCGAGCTCGCGGAGCTCTTCGGCGCGACGTGGGAGAGCCTCGACGAGCGACCCCGCAGCGTGCTCGCGGCCTGCGCCCACCTGCGAGGCGAGGCGACGGCACGGCAGCTCGCCGTGGCGTGCGGCGGGCCGCTCGAGGAGGTGCGCAGCGCCATCGAGCTGCTGCACCGCGAGGGTCTCCTCACGGCGATCCGCGGGGCCGATCAGCCGACGGTCTACTCCTGTGCGCGTGCCTTCCAGGTGTTCGTCTCGTCGCAGACCCCGTCCGCTGAGCGAGCGGCCTACACGGACCGTCTGGCCGACGACTACATCTCGCACTTCGCGGCGCATCCGGAGGACGCGCAGTGGGCGGTGAGCGAGATCGGGGCGCTGCGGGTCGTCCGCGAGGAGCTGTTCGAGGCGTGCGACGACGACCGCATGCAAGCGCTCTTTCGCGCGACGCTCGACATCCTCTTCACGCTGGGGCAGTTCGACGAGCTCCTCGCGTCCAGCTTTCTCGCCATCCAGAGCGCAGACCGCGTCGACAACTTCGCGAGCGCCGCGCTCGCCGCCGCGATCAACGCCTGCACCCACGCCATCCGCGGGGAGCGCGCGCTCGCGCTCGAGGCGTACGCGCACGGGAGCATCGCCGCGGAGAGCTCCGGCGAACCGGCGCCGATCGGCCGGATGCAGCGCTGCCGGGGCTTCCTGCACCACCGCTTCGGCGAACCCGAGCAGGCGCTCGCCACCACCGCCGAGACGGAGGAGCTGGCGCGGCAGGCCGGGGACACCGTGAACGTGGTCGACACCCTCGACCTCCGGACGGCGGCGAACTGGCACCTCGGGAGGCTCGACGGGTGCGAGCGGGCCGCACAGGCGTCGCTCGCCGCGAGCACGGAGGTGCGGTGGGAGCGGGCGCGGGCCTATCCGCTGCGATACCTGGCCGAGATCGCGGCGCAGCGGCGCCGGCCCGAGGAGGCTCGCGCCCTGCTCGACGAGGCCGAGGCGGTCGCGACGCGCTTCGGCGACCGCCGGCAGCTCGCGAGGATCCGCATGTCGCGCGCGCGTCAGCTGCTGCTGGCGGGCCACCCGGAGTCGGCGGCCGATGCGGTGCGGCACGCCGTCGAGGAGGCGACCCGGCTGGGACTCCCACCGGAGCGGCAGGAGGCGCTCGCGCTGGAGCAGGCGGTGCGGCGAGCGCAGCGCTCGGCGTTGTGGCGGCGCTACTACGCGCTCAGGCGCCCGCTGCGCTTCACGGGCGCTCCCGTCGGCGGCGACTAGGACGGGCGGCCGGCGAGCAGCGCGAGGAGCGCCCTGGCGACGACGAGCGACTCGGCCGTTCTCTGCGCGCGCCACGCGAAGCAGGTGAGGTTCCGGGCGAGGTCGCCGTAGAACGGCCTGTAGAGCGCATCGACGTGGACCCGGTCGGAGATCGCGTGCGTTCGTCGCGAGAGGACCCGGCGCCGCCCGACGTGCAGCGCGACCCGCTCGTCGCGCCAGACGATCGCGGCTCGGGGGAGGTGGAGGGTCACGGTCGTCTCGCGCGAGGGAGCGCCCGACTCGACGCGGATGGTCGCGACGCCGCGGCCGACGCGGAGCGACGCGCGCGATCGCTCTCCGCGCGCCGCGCAGGTGCGGACGCTCGCGAGCACGTCGAGCCGATCGCCGACCGTTCCTGCCAGGCCGACGCAGTGCACGCCGTGGTCGGCGAGCATGCCGCCCGACGCCTCCGGGGCGGACCGCCAAAGCGAGGCGGCGAGCGGGTCGGCGCCCGGCCGCCGCACGTCGAACACGAGCGCGAACGGGATCCGCAGCCGGTCGGCGAGCCGGGCGCACCGGGCGATCAGGCGCCACGTCGGGGAGTAGCGGTACTGGAGCATCGACACGATCCCGAGGCTCGGCTTCGATGCGTGCTCGCGGAGGATGCGGTCATAGTCCGACTGCGTCACGACGAGCGGCTTCTCGCAGACCACGTGGACCCCGTGCCGGAGGCCCAGCACGACCAGGTCGGCGTGTGCCGCCGGCTCCGCGGCCACCACGAGCACGTCACAGGCAATCGCCGCGAGCATCGTCTCGGCCGAGTCGAACACCGGCAGCCCGTCGAGCAGCGCGTGCGTCTCCCGGCGTCTGTCCGCGGCGGGATCCGCCGCGGCCACGAGCGTGAGCGCGCGGGTGGCGTGGCCGATGGCGGGCACGTGCCCGCGCACCGCGGCCGATCCGAGGCCCGCGAGCGCGAGCCTCATCCGAGCACCTCGTGCAGGACGTCGAAGATCTCGTCGATCTCCGCACGCTCGATCGTGAGCGGCGGCGTGATGCGCACGCGCGGCACGTGCGCGGCGGTGAGCACCCCGCGCTCCCGGCACGCCCGCGCAACCGTCGCGCAGTGCGAGGCGGTGGCGAGCTCCCCCGTCGTCGCGTCGACGTGGTCGAAGCCGAGCATCAGTCCGACGCCGCGCGGCCGGGTGACGCGCGGTGACGCCTCGGCGAGCCTCTCGAGCCGGGCGGCGGCGTGTTCGGCGACCTCGCGCACGTGGGCCGCGAACGACGGGGACGTGACGATCTCCAGCGTCGCGCGGCCGGCGGCGCACGCGAGAGGGTTGCCGCCGAACGCGGTCGTCGCGCCGGACGGCTGCGCGAGCGCGGAGGACGCCCATAGCTCGGCGGGCGCGCACACCGCGCTGAGTGGAAAGCCGCCGCCGAGGCCCTTGCTGAGCACCAGCACGTCCGGCCTGACGCCGAAGTAGTCGCACGCGAACAGCCGGCCGGTCCGCCCGAAGCCGGTGATCGACTCGTCGAGGATCAGGAGCCACCCGCGCTCGTCGCAGAGCGCCCGCAGCGCGGGCAAGAATCCGCGCGCCGGGACGACGTTGCCGGCGGTTCCCTGGACGGGCTCGACGAGGATGGTGCCGACGTCGTCGAGGTCGTCGCGCTCGCGCAACCGCGCGATCGTCTCCGCGCCCGTCTCGTCGCACGACACGTAGTCGACGGGCCCGTGGTCGACGCAGGCGGGGAAGGTCTCGCTCCGCATCCAGCGCGGACCCAGCAGGCCCGCCTCGGGCGCCGCCGGGTCGCGCGTATAGCGGAGGGCGGCGGTCTTCCCGTGAAAGCCGTTCCCGAACGAGAGCACGCCGGGAGACCGCGAGGCGGTCTGCGCGAGCCGGACCGCCATCTCCACCGCCTCGGCTCCGCCGGAGAACAGCGCGACGCGTTCGAGGTCGGCCGGGAGCACCGCGCTCAGCGCGTCGAGGTAGCGCCCCAGCTCGCCGGTGTCCAGCGGCGCGACGACGAGGCGGTCCGCCTGCTCGACGACCGCTTCGACCCACCGCGGGTGGCTGTGGCCGAGCGACGCGACGCCGAAGCCGGCCACGGTGTCGAGGTACCGCGTCCCGTCGGGGCCGTAGAGGTACGAGCCGCGCCCGCGTTCGACGAGCGTCCCGGCGGCGTCGGCGAACGGGCGCGAGCCGCGTCCGGCGACGCGCGCGATCGCGTCGCGTGCGCGACGCGCGACTTCCTGCCGCCCGGTCACGCGCGACCCTGGTC
>DASZDF010000486.1:0-4050 GCA_035942275.1 Solirubrobacteraceae bacterium
GCTGAACCCCGGCAACATCGGCGGCCCGGACAAGGTCGCCGAGGTCGCGGCCCGCGCGTCGCAGCTCGGCACGCCGATGCGGATCGGCGTGAACTCGGGGTCGCTGCCGAAGCACCTGCACGAGCTGGAGCGGTCCAACCCGGTCGAGGCGCTCGTCACCGCGGCGGTCGAGTTCGTCGAGCTGATGGAGCGGCTGTCGTTCCGCGACTTCAAGGTCTCCATCAAGTCCACGAACGTCCACAACACGATCGCCGCGAACCGGCTGCTGGCCGAGCGGATCCCGTACCCGCTGCACCTCGGCATCACCGAGGCGGGCACGAAGTGGAGCGGCTCGCTGAAGAGCGCGGTCGGGCTCGGCACGCTGCTGGCCGACGGCATCGGCGACACGATCCGCATCTCCCTCTCGACGTTCCACGCCGAGGAGGAGGTCAAGGTCGCCTGGGAGATCCTGAAGGCGCTGCAGCTGCGCGAGCGCGGCCCGGTCCTGATCGCGTGCCCGACCTGCGGCCGGCTGCAGTTCGACATGGACACCGTCGTCGCGGAGATCGAGAAGCGCCTCGAGGCCTACACCGACCCGATCGAGGTCGCCGTGCTCGGCTGCGCGGTGAACGGCATCGGGGAGGCCTCGCACGCGGACTTCGGGATCGCCGGCGCCAAGGACATGGGCGTCATCTACTCCAAGGGCCAGCCGCTGCGGAAGGTCCCGACCGAGGAGCTCGTCGACGTCCTGTTCCAGGAGATCGACAAGTACTACGCGGCGGGGAAGACGGTGGTCGTCGACGAGGACGAGGCCGCTGCCGGCGCGGCCCTGCTGGCGAAGATCGAGGCCGAGAACGCGCACGACCTGACCCCGGAGCGGCTCGCCGCGATGGAGAAGGAAGCGGCGCTGCTCGACGAGGACGCCTCGCCGACCGCCGGCCGCCGCTTCACCCGGGCGTAGCTACCGCCCGCGCTCGCGCTCCCACGCCTCGCGGGCGGTGCGCGCGAGCTCGTCACCCATCGACCCCGTCCTCACGACGAGCCCGTCGAGCCCTTCGCGCACGGCGGGGTCGAGCTCGCGCGCGACGCGCTTCGCCACGCGCCGCGTGTCCCGCCGGGCCATCGACGGCAGGTGGTAGGCGAGAGCGGCGGGGCGCGGGTAGATGACGTGGGCGCTGCGGCGGTCCATGGCCCTGACGATCCTGCGGGCCATCTCGCGCGCGTCGCCGAGCGGCACCCGGTCGAGCATCTTCTCGATGCCCGGCGCGAGGCGCGTCTCGCCCTGCACGGCCGTGTCGACCGGGCCGGGGATCGCCTCGAGGACGTGCACGCCGGTGCCGATCAGCTCGAGCCGCAGCGTCTCGGTCGCCGTCGAGAGCGCCGCCTTGGTGGACGCGTACGCCCCGAAGCCGGCCCAGGTGTTGACCTGCGCGATCGACGTGACGTTCACGATCGTCCCGGTGCCGCGCTCGCGCATCCCCGGCAGCAGGGCGCGGACCAGGGCGAGCGGGCTCCAGTAGTTGATCTCGAACGCCTCGCGGCCCTCGTCGCGGTCGCCGATCGTGCCGATCTGCCCGCCCACGCCGCCGCCCGCGTTGTTGACGAGGACGTCGACGCCGCCGAGCGCGGCCGTCGCCTCCTGCGCGAGCGCCGCCGCCGCGCCGCGCTGCCCGAGGTCGGCGACGCAGACGACGGGCCGGGGGAGGCCCGCCGCCTCCAGCTCGTCGGCGAGCGTCTCGAGCGCGTCGCGCCGCCGGGCCGCGATCGCCAGCCTCCACCGTCGCGCGGCCAGCTCGCGCGCGAGCTCCCGCCCGATCCCGCTCGACGCGCCCGTCAGCAGCACACGACTCATGGCTCCGCTCCCGCCCTTGAGATCCTCACAAGACACTTGGGACCCTATCAAGACCGCCGTACACTGCGCGGCCCATGCCGAGGACCCGCACCGAGCTCGAGCGCGACGTCAAGGTCGAGGAGATCCTCGGCGTGGCGGTCGAGCGGCTGCGGGAGGGCGGCTACGACGCGCTGTCGGTCGTCGGCATCGCGCGCGACCTCGGCCTCGCCCAGAACGCCGTCTACTGGTACTTCCCGTCGAAGGACCACCTGTTCGTCGCGGCGATGGAGCGGATGCTGCGCGAGATCGTGGCCCACAAGCCACCGCGGCAGCGGTCGCTCGAGCGCAAGGTCCTCTACTTCGTCGAGCAGCTCGCGGAGATGTCCGACGTCCGCACCGCGATGTACGACCGCGCCCGCGTGTCACCGGTCGTCGCGACGTTCTCCACCGCCCTGGAGGCGACCTTCCGGCGGATGCTCACGAACGTCCTGTCGAACCGCGTGCCGGAGGACGAGCTCGAGCCGGCGGTCGGCGTCCTCCTCGCGACGATCCAGGGCGCGCTGCTAGAGGACCACACGCCCGCGGAGCGCCGGCGCATCGTCGCGTACGCGCTGAAGCGCCTGGCGCCGGGCGCCTAGACGTCGCAGACCGCGATCGCGGGAGCGTCGCGGCGGGCCTTCTCGGTCGCGCTCGGGAGCTGCGCCAGCGCCGTGTACGAGATCCGGTCCGGGTCGAGTCCCAGGGCAGCGGCGTCGTCGGCGTCGAGCCGCTCGACGAGCGCCTTCGACGCGAGCGCCCGTCCGCCGGTCGCGCACGCCTCGATGCGGGCGGCCTCGTTGACCTCGTCGCCGAGGGCGGTCACCTCGGCGCGGCCGCGGGTCATGATCTGCCCGACGAAGAGCGTCGCGCCCCAGTGCAGCCCGAAGCGCAGGACGACGTCCTCCGGCGCGAGGCCGCTGCGTTCCGCCACCGCGGCGAGCGCCGCGCGCAGCTCCCGGGCCGCCGTGATGCAGGCGCGGGCGGCGGCGGACTCCGAGCCGGCGTTCTCGGCGAGGAAGAACGCGGCCACGCCGTCGCCGACATGGCGCCCGACGAGCCCGCCCGCGTCGACCACGCAGTCGTCGGCGGCGCGCACGAGGCGGCGCCCCAGCGCGAAGTAGCTGGCGGTCGACAGCCGCCGGGCGAGCGGCGACGAGCCCTCGAGATCGGCGAACAGCACGGCGGCCGGGCGGCGCGCGGCCTTCGCGACGCTGAGGATGCGCTCGAAGTGCTGCAGGTCGCCTCCGCCGGCGACGGCGGCGATCACCGACATCCGCGGCGCGGGCTTCGTCACGATCGCCGTGCCGGCGAGGCGGCCGGTCTCGTCGCGCACCCGGATCACCGCGGTCGTCACCAGCATCTCCGTCCCGCGCAGGGCGGCCCCCGGCGACAGGCCGAAGTACGCCGTCCGCTCGGCCGCCGGCGTCAGGGCGTCGACCAGGTCGCGCAGGCAGGGATCCACCAGCTCGCGCAGCTCCTCGCGCCCGCCGGGCGTGTCGGCCAGCACCACGCCGCCGACGAGGGAGAAGATCGCCCGCAGGAACTCCGCGCTGTTCGGCCCGCTGCGCCATCCCGCGCGGGCTCGCGTCGCCTCGGGACCGAAGTAGTGCGCGCCGACCGGCGGCGTCGCGACACGCTCGATCGTCCCGCCCATGCTCAGCCGCAGGTCGTCCGTCGCGTACACGAACCGCCAGCGGTCGTCGACGAGCTCCGCCCAGTGGCCGGCGTCGGACAGGACCGACGCCATCGCGGCGAGCGCCGGGTCGTCGGGGAGGGGAAGGGCGTCCTCGGGCCCCATGCGGCCCGACTCTAGGGCGACACGGCGCGGCGCGCACTCGTCCCGCTGTCCCACCGGAAGCGGAACGTCGTCGTGCGCGAGATCGAGACCAGCCGCGTGAACGCGCCGCGGGAGTCGGTCGTCTCCTCGCCGACACGCCTCCAGCTCGAGCCGGACCTCCGCTCGATCGTGACCGTCGTCGCGTCGCCCGGCCGGACCTGGCCCCACAGCCGCGCGACGCGGCGCCTGGCCCGCTCGGCCCAGAACGGCGACGGGAACACCGAGAACGCGGGCTTGCGCTCGCCGCTCAGGTACTTCACGCCCGACTGCCAGCCGCCGCCGACCGCGTTCTCGGGTTCGTCCTCCCAGACGTACCAGGTCAGGTTCCGCACGCGCGGGTTCCGCCACGCCAGGTAGGCCGACT
>DASZDF010000487.1:0-2300 GCA_035942275.1 Solirubrobacteraceae bacterium
GCACACCGACCATTGCCCGCCCGCACAGGAGGCCTCGTTCCTGCGTCCGCTGATCGACGCCTCGCGCGAGCGCGCTGCGGCCGGCCAGCCCCCGCTGTTCTGCTCGCACATGTTCGACGGCTCGACGCTGCCGCTGGACGAGAACCTGCGGCGCTCGACCGAGCTGCTCGCGCTCTGCCGCGACGCCGGCATCGTGCTCGAGGTCGAGGTCGGCGTGGTGGGGGGCGAGGAGGACGGGATCGGCACCGACGGCGCCGCCGGCCGGTACACGACGCGGGACGACCTCCTGCGGGTCGCGGACGCGCTCGGCACGGGCGAGCGGGGGCGCTACCTGCTCGCGGCGACGTTCGGCAACGTCCACGGGCTCGCCGCGCCGGGCGCCGTCGAGCTGCGCCCCGAGATCCTGCGCGACGGCCAGGAGGCGCTCGCCGAGCGGTGGCCGGGCGCCCGGTTCGACTACGTCTTCCACGGCAGCAGCGGCTCCGGTGCGGAGGACCTCGCCGCCGCGGTCGCCTACGGCGTGGTGAAGGTCAACCTGGACAGCGACGCGCAGCACGCGTTCACGCGCGGGGCCGCGGAGCACCTGGCCGCCGAGTACGACGGCGGCGCCGGGCGCAAGGCCGCCTACGACCCGCGGGCGTGGGGCGCCAAGGCGCAGGAGGCGATGGCCGAGCGCGTCGCGCTGGCCTGCCGGCAGCTCGGCGCGGCCGGGCGCAGCCTCGCCGCCGCCGCGCCCGCGCGATGAGCGTCGCCGGCCTTCGCCCCGAGACGCCGCTCGAGACGGCGCTGCTCGCCGATCCCGAGCTTCGGGCCGGCCTGGCCTGGGGCTCGCCGCGGGCGGGGCACCCGGAGGGGAGCGTCGGGGAGCACGTCGCGGCGATCGTGAGGTCGATCGGCGAGGGCGACCCGTTCCGCGCCGAGCTCCGCGTGCTCGCCCTCGTCCACGACGCGTTCAAGGCGGCGGTCGATCCGGCGGCCGGCTGGTCGCCGGACAACGACCACGCGGTGCTGGCCCGCCGGTTCGCGGAGCGCTTCACCTCGGACGAGCGGCTGCTGGTGACCCTCGAGCGGCACGACGAGCCGTACTGGCTGTGGCGCTCGCGTGCGGACGAGGCGGCGTTCGACGAGGCGCTCGCGCGGATCCCCGACGTCGCCCTGTTCGTGCGCTTCGTCGAGCTCGACGCGTCGACGGAGGGCAAGGACCTCAGCTTCCTGTGGTGGTTCCGGCGCGAGCTGGCGCGGCGCGGCGCGCTGCCGCAATCGGTCGTCGACGCGCCGCTTCCGCTCGCCGACGCCGGCGACGAGGTCCTCTACGTGAAGACGTTCGCCGTTTCACCCGAGGACCAGGCCGCGCTGGCCGACGCCGCACGCGCGCTGGTCGGGACCCATGCGCGCCACCTCGCTGCGGAGGGCCGGGTGCTCGTCAGCGACGACGGCGTCCGCGTGGCGATCGAGTGGCGCTGGCGCGGCGAGACGACGGCACGCCTGCTGCGCGAGGGAGAGGTCGTGCGCCAGGCGCTGGAGGAGGACCCGATCTTCGTCCGCGCCGAGGCCGTCGACGCGCGGCTGTACCGCGAGTTCGCGCCCGTCCCGGCCACGCCGCTGCCCGGCGCCTCAGCGCAGGACGGCGGTGCCGCGCTCCCGCTGCGGCCACGGGTCCTCGGCGATGAGGTCGAGGAACGCGCGCGCGAGCGGTGACCAGTCCGAGCGGGTGAACGCGCACAGCTCGCGCGCCCGCGGCGGGTCGAGGCGGCGCACGGAGCGGCGCAGCGGGCCGGGGACGACGTTGAACGGCACGAGCGCGGGGCCGAGCCCGGCCGCCGCGAGGACCGGCGCCGCCGCGATCTGCGCCGTCCTCACCGCCGGCCGCGGCGTGAAGCCCTCGGCCGCGCACAGCCGCTCGGTCAGCTCGGCGAGCGCGTGCTCGCGCTCGAACAGGACCCAGTCGCGGTCGGCGAGCGCCGCCAGCGCGACGGGCCGGTCGTCGGCGCGCAGCGGATCCCCCGGCGGCAGCACGATCACGAAGTCCTCCCAGCCCAGGCTCTCCAGCGGGCCGGTCCAGCCCTCCGGGCGCGGCCCGATGCCGAGGTCGGCGGCGCCGTCGGCGACCGCCTGCGCCAGCACCGGCCCGTCGCGGTGCTCGGACATCCGCACGGTCCGCGCCGCATGGCGCGCGCGCCACCGTCGCAGCACCGGCGGCAGCAGCCCGAACGCGACCGCGCCGACCGTCGCGATCTCGAGCTCGCCCGCCTCCAGGCCGAGGACCATCCGCGCCGAGCGCCGCGCGCGGCCGGCCGCGG
>DASZDF010000488.1:0-6684 GCA_035942275.1 Solirubrobacteraceae bacterium
AGTTCCACGTGCTCGCCTGCACCGTCAGGACGGTCACCTCGACGTCGCCGTCGCCGAGCCGGCGCCGCTGGGCGACGCACGGCGTGGGGACCGCCCGGCCGTCGTCGGCCGCGCACAGCGCCGCCGCGGCGCCGTTGCGGAAGACGACGATGTTGGTCTCGTCCACGCCGGCGGGCAGCGCGGAGGCGTCGATGCGGAACACGAGGCGCAGCGGCGTGTCCACCGACCCCGCCGGCGCGGTGATGGCGACCTGCGTGCCGAGCAGCGTGTAGCCGGTCGGCGCCGTCGTGCTCGTCGGCGAGTCGTCGACGGTGACGGTGCCCGCGTTCGGCGACTCGATCTGCGACGCCACCGGGTCCGCGCTCGTCGGCGGCGGCGCGACGACCGTTCCGCCCGCGGCGACCTGATGGCTCTCGGCCGCTGCGCCGGAGTCCACCGTCCACTCGCGCTCGACGACCGGGCTCTCGTTGCCCGCGGCGTCGCGCGCCCGCGCCTGGAAGACGTAGTCGCCGTCCTCCAGGCCGTCGAACGTCGTCACCGCATCGCACGGGTCGAAGCTCGCGCCGCCGTCGCCCGAGCAGAGGAACGTCGCGCCCGGCTCGGAGGCGCCGAGCTCGAACCTCGCCGACGTCGCCGACGTCGTGCCGGCCGGGCCGGAGACGATCGTCGCCGCCGGCGGCGTCAGGTCCACCGTCCAGGTGTGCGACGCGGGCGTCGGGTCCGTGTTCCCGGCGGCGTCCGTCGCGCGCACCTGGAACGTGTGCGACCCCTCGCCCAGCGACGACAGGTTGCGGGGCGACGTGCAGCCCGCGACCCACGCGCCCGCGTCGAGCTTGCACGCGAACGTCGCGTTGCTCTCCGAGGCGAACGTGATCGTCGCGCTCGTCGACCGTGACGCGGCCGCGGGTCCACTGCCGATCGTCGTCTGCGGCGGGGTCGTGTCCGCGGCCGCCGCGAGGGTCAGCGACAGCGGGATGCTGCCCGCGGCCCCGCCGTACCCGTCGACGGCGATGAAGTACGTCGTGCCCGCCGTCGCCGTGAACTGCACGCGGCTTGCCGGAGCGCACGCGTCGTCGTCCGAGCTGACGGTCGCCGTCGCGTTCACGGCGGTCCCCGTGTAGACGCCCAGCAGGGTGTCGAACCCGGCGCCGCACGTCTGCACCGTCGTCGCCCCCGATGAGGGCGCCACCCACTTCCACCACACGGAGGGCCCGCCGGCGTTGCCGGCGTGGTCCGGCTCGCCCGCCTGCTTCGTCGCCCCGGCGTTGTTGCCGGTCGCCGTCGGCGAGCTGCCGCTCAGGAGCGAAGCGTTCGCGAAGTCGTCGTTGGCGGGGACCGCCGGCTCGGGCGGGGGCGGCCCCTCGAGCTGCACGGTGAACGACCGCGTGGCCTCGCTCGCGTCGGCGTTGCCCGCCGCGTCGGTCGCCCGGACGCGGAACGTGTGCGCACCCTCGGCCAGGTCCGAGTACTGCTTCGGCGAGGTGCACGCGCCCCAGGCGCCCGCGCCGGCCGGCCGGTCGAGGCGGCACTCGAACGTCGAGCCGTCCTCCGTCGCGTGGAACGCGAACGCCCCGCTCGCCGACGTGTGCGTCCCCGTCGGGCCGGAGTCGATGAGCGTGTCCGGCGGCGTCGAGTCTGCCGGCGCCGTGGCGTTGAAGCGCGCGAGCAGCAGCCGCTCGGCGCCGGGGCCCGACCCGGGCCCGACGTAGACGCGGCCGGCGGCGACGAGCTTGCCGTCAGCCAACCGGGCGACCGTCTTCGGGTCCGCCTCCAGCTCGCCGAGGCCGTGCTGGACGAGGCCCGTCGGGCTCAGGCTCGTGTCCGGCGTCCCGTCGGCGTTGACGCGGGCGAGGAAGGCGGCGTCGTCGATCCTCCCGGCGACGACCGGCTTGCCGTCGGGATCGACCAGCATGTCCTTGGCCTGTCCTTCGGCCGACCCTTCGATCACGACGCGACCGTTCGTGCCGAACCCCGCGTCGACCGTGCCCGCAGGCGTCAGGCGCTCGAGCGCGACGCCGACCGTCCCCGTCTCCGACGCGGCCACACCGGCGACGACGACGTCGCCGTCCGGCGCGACCGCCACGGCGTCGAGGTTGCCGAGCTGGCTCGTCACGAGGCCGCCCACGCCGAAGCTCCCGTCGCGCGATCCGTCCGCGGCGTAGCGCACGACGAACCAGTCGGTGTCGGGGGTGTACTGGTTGCCGCAGTGGCCGACGACGACGATCTTGTCGTCGGGCTGCAGCGCGGCGTCGCGCGGGAAGCACCTGTACCGCGTCGGCCTGTCGCTGACGGCGCCGTCGCCGCCGCCGAACGTCGTGTCGGGATCGCCGCTCGTCGTGTAGCGGGTGAGGTTCAGCTGCTGCGCCTCCATGATCGTCTGGCTCAGCACGACGGGCCTGCCGTCCGACTGCACGAGGACCCGATGCGACACGAGGCCGAACCCCGGGGGCCTCGACGCCACGCGCCCGTCGCCGCCGAACGACGCGTCGAGCTGCCCGTCGGCGGTGAAGCGGGCGATGCCGAGCTCGCGATCGACGCCGTACCAGTAGTCGGTGAGCGTCACGATCTTGCCGTCCGGTGCGAGGGCGGCGTCGTTCACCGCCGTCGTCTCCCACTGGCCGGAGCCGAACGAGGCGAGCGCCTGCCCCTCATCGCCGAACGACGTGTCGAACGAGCCGTCGGCGGCGAACCGCGTCAGCGAGGCGGCGTTCGAGGCGACGACGAGCTTCCCGTCGCCGACGGGAAGCACCTTGTTGGCGGCGCGCGCCCCCCAGTCGTAGATGCGTCCGGCGTGGCCGAACGTGCCGTCCAGCGACCCGGCGGACGTCCCCGGCGCCCCGCCCAGCGGCTGCAGCGTGAAGCTCCGCGTCGCCGGGCTCGCGTCGACGTTGCTCGACGCGTCGGTGGCGCGCACCCGGAACGTGTAGGGGGCGGGGCCGAGCTTGGCGTACTCCTTCGGCGACGAGCAGGGCTCCCACTCGCCGGTGCGCGGCCCGCGGTCGAGGCGGCACTCGAAGGTCGGGTCGACCTCGAGCGCGCCGTTCTCGTCGCGGGCCGAGAACGTGAACGACGCGGTGGAGCCGGCCGCCGTGCCGCTGGTGCCGGAGTCGATCGTGGTCTGCGGCGCGCTCGTGTCGGGCGGCGACGGCCGCCCCGAGCTCGCCTCGGCGACGCCGGTGTCCGCCGACGGCTTGCGACCCCACGCGACGACGGCCTCCGCGCCGGCGCGGAACGCGACGTCCGGCTCGGTCGGCGGGGCGGAGGACGGGTACGAGGCGACGATCTCCGGGCTGCTCCACGTGCCGTCGGCGAGACGATGGCCGAGCACGACCTTGGTCCCGGAGTCGAAGTTGCGCCAGGCGATCACGGCCGCGCCGCCCGGATCGAGCGAGAGGACGGCGTTCTGGTTGTCGGTGCCGGTGCTGATGACGCGAGGCGTGCCCCACTCACCGGTGGCCGGCTTCTCGACGGCGCCGATTCCCCTCCACGTGTTCGGGCTCCCGGCTGCCGCCCGGTACAGCTCGTAGACGAGGACGAGGTCGCCTTCGGCGTCGGCGGCGAGCCTCGCCTTCGAGGCGTAGTGATCGGTGCCGGGAGCGACGACGTCGGTCGGCTCCGACCACGCGCCGCCGGCCGGGCGGCTCGCCGCCCTGAGCACGCTGGTGGACGACGACGCCCGCACCTGGTCCCACGCGACGGTGGCTCGGCCGTCGGCGCCCATCGCGGCGACCGGGTACCGGTCCTGGCCGGTCCCGCCGACGGTGACGGCCTCGCCCCAGGCCCCGCCGATCGAGCCGGTCGCGGCCTGGACAACCGAGCTGCCCGAGCCGGTGCTCCACTGCCAGGCGGCGACCATCGCGCCGCCGGCGTTCATCGCGAACGACGCGATCCCGGTGAGGTTCCTGCCGCTCGCGACCGTCGTCGGGCCGCTCCATGTCCCGCCCGTCCGCGTGACGACGCGCAGCTCCGGGATCGAGTGCTCCCCGTCGGCCACGTGGATCAGGAACGCGGCGCGGCCGTCCGGCGCGATCGCGAAGCCATGGATGAAGGGCGGGTACGGGAAGACGTCGGCCGGCGCGTACGCCACGGCCGGGGTGCTCCATTCGCCCGTCGGGCTGCTCAGGGTCGACGTCATGACGTGGCCGGTACCGACCTGCCAGACGGCCGTGAGGGCGCCACCGGGCTCGACCGCCAGGTTCGGCGGATAGACCGACGGCGTCGCGAGCGTCCTGGGCGCGTCCCATGTCGCGCTGCCGGCGGCGCGACGGCGGGAGGCCGTGCGCGTCCCGTCCTCCGTCCGCTCGAAGTACACCACGACGGAGTCGCCGTTCGGCAGCACCGCCGTACGGGCCCAGGAAGCCATGGCGTCCGACCCGGTGAACGAGGTGATGGTGGTGGCCGGCGCCCATGGCCGCGCGGGGGCGGCGGCGGGCAGCGCGAGGGCGACGAGCGCGACGACGAGGGCCGCGAACGCACTGCGGGCGGTGACGTACGACATGGGTCCTCCGGGACGTTGTGGTGCCCCGCCCTGCGGTCCGTCGCAGAGCGAGCCGAAGCGACCGTATGCGCACTGACGCGCCGTCAGGCCGGCATTGCACGAATCGATGAACGGCTTTGTGGTCATTCGAACCAGCCCCGGTCGCGGGCGACGAGCACGGCCTGCGTGCGGTCGGCGACGCCGAGCCGCCGGTAGATGCGCCGCAGGTGGCTGCGGACCGTCGCCTCGGCGAGCCCGAGGTCGGCCGCGATCTGCTTGGGGACGCGCCCGGCGCTCAGGCCGCGGAGCACCTCGAGCTCTCGCGGGGAGACGTCGATCGGCTGCGGCCGGCGCTGGATCGTCGCCAGCGACGACGCCGGCTCGTGGAGCAGCAGCCCGAGCGTGCTGGGCGGCAGGCCGGCGACGAGAGCGACCGTCATGAGCTGCTCGGGCTCGATCGGCCGGCCCTCGCGGGCGTGCGCGAGGAGATCGGCGAGGCGCACGATCGCGCCGAGGCCCAGCCGCTCGCCGTGGTGGTGCTCGATTGCGAGGGCGACACGCTCCGGGAGCCGCCAGCTTCGTGCCAGCCAGGCGCCGAGCTCCGCGTGGTCGGTCCCGCAGCGCCTGCGCTCGGCGGCGCGGCGGTCCTCCGGCGTTCCCGCCGAGGCGTCGAGCCGCTCGGGGAGCGCGAGCTTGCCGACGTCGTGCAGCAGCGCCGCGGCGGCGAGGTCGGCGTCGTGCTCGGCGCCGACCTCCGCCGCGATCCGGCGGGCCAGGGCGTGGACGCTCAGCGCGTGCGCGCGGAAGCCGACGATCCAGCGGGCGTCCTCGGAGACGAACCGCAGCGGGTCGACGGTCGCGACGCCGCGCGCCATCCGCGCGAGGCCGTCGACGCCGAGGACGTCGACGGCGCGTGCGGCGGAGGCGACCGCTCCGGCCGTGGCCTCGCCCGCGTTCGCACGCCGCAGGGCCTCGAGGAGGAGCGCGGGGTCGCCCTCCAGCGCGGCCACGACGTCGCGGCGCCGCGCGCCTTCGTCCAGCGCGTCGAGCAGGCGCTCGCACGACTGCGCGAGGACGCGCAGCGTCAGCGCGCGTCGCGGGGGAGGCGAGCCCGACCCGCGCCCGCTGCGCGGCGTGGTCAGCATGCACCGCCCGCCGGTGGTGGTGGCTGCGGGGCGGGGAACGGCCGGTCGGGTGGGAACTGCGGATCGTCCATGACTCGCGGTCACGCTACGTCCGGGCGCACTGGTCCCCCCGCCAGTGTTTTGTGACTCCGCGCCCCGGAGTGTCGTCTAGCCTCCGCCCGTGGCCGTCGCCTGGATGACGGAGCTGCTGGAGCGCGACGCCGAGCTGGCACGGATCGCCGACGCGGTGGACGCCGCGGGCCGGGGAAGCGGCGGCGTCGTCTTCCTCCAGGGCCAGGGCGGGATCGGCAAGACGCGCCTGCTCGGCGAGGGCGCGCGGGTCGCGGAGCACTCGGGTCTCGCCGTTCTGCGCGCGCGCGGCCGCGAGCTGGAGCGGGACGTCGCGTTCGGGATCGCGTTCCAGCTCGTCGAGCCGGTGCTCGCGGACGCCGAGCACCGCGCGGAGCTGCTCGAGGGCGCGGCCGCGCTGGTCGCGCCGGTGCTCGAGCGCGGTGCGGTCGCGGCCGACGACGATCCGCGGGCGCTGCTGCACGGGATGTTCTGGCTGCTGGCCAACCTCGCGGAGTCGCGATCCGTCGCGCTCCTGGTCGACGACGCGCACCTCGCCGACGACCTCTCGCTGCGCTTCCTGCTGTACCTCGCCCAGCGCGTCGACGAGCTGCCGGTCGCGGTGCTCGTGGCCGCCCGCCCGGCCGAGCGCGGTCCCGCGGCCGAGGTCCTGGCCGCGCTGCGCGCCCATCGCTCGACCACGAGGCTCGAGCCCGCGCCGCTGAGCCGCGAGGCCGTCGCCCGGCTCGTCGAGCGGCAGGACCTGCCCGCGGCCGACGCCACCTTCGTCGACGCCTGCGCGGAGGTCACCGCGGGCAACCCCCTGTACCTCACCGAGCTCCTGCGGGTGCTCACGGGGTCCGACGCGGAGCCGACCGTCGAAAGGGTCCGTCACGTCGGTCCGCGCGCGGTCGCCGAGGCGGTGCTCGTCGCGCTCGCGCGCCACCCGCCGGAGGCGACGCGGTTCGCCCGCGCGCTGGCCGTGCTCGGCGACGGCACCGCGGTCCGGTACGC
>DASZDF010000489.1:0-1737 GCA_035942275.1 Solirubrobacteraceae bacterium
CGCGGCTGCGCCCGGGCCGGCCGGCGCGGCCGGTCCCCCGCCGCGCGACGCCGGGTTGGACGCCGGGGCGGCGGGCATGCGCGAAAGCCGCCTGAGCTTCGGCTGTTCGCTCTGCGGGAGGATCCGGAGCACCGCGGCCGCGTCGTCGCGCGCGGAGTGAGCCGCCTCGCCTGCCCGCGCTTCGAGCGGCGCCTCGAACGACCCGGACGCCGGCGCCTCGACCTCCGTCCCCTCGATTGCGGCGCGGGAGACGGCTGGCGACGGGTCGTCGCGTTCGCCGGAGGACCTCACGACCCGCGCGCGTTCGGGCGGCGGGTGGGAGGCCTCTGGTGTCGCGCTCGCGTGGTCGGTGGACGACCCGGCGGCCGTTGCGGCTTCGCCCGGCAGCGCGGGGACTTCTGGTGTCGAAGCAGCGCGATCGGCGGACGACTCCGCGAGGGTTCCGCCTTCGGCCGGCAGCGCGGGGGCTTCCGGCGTGGAAGCAGCGCGATCGGCGGACAACTCGGCGACCGTTGCGCCTTCGGCCGGCAGCGCGGGGGCTTCCGGTGTGGAAGCGGCGTGATCGGCGGACGACTCGGCGGTGGTTCCGCGTTCGGCCGGCAGCGGGGAGAGCTGTGGCGTCGAACGCCCGCGGTCGGTCGACGACTCGGCGACGGTTCCGCGCTCGGCCGGCAGCGCGGAGCCTTCCGCTGTGGAACCAGCGCGATCGGTGGACGACTCGGCGACGGTTTCGCCTTCGGCCGGCAGCGCGGGGGCTTCCGGTGTCGAACGCGCGCGGTCCGTCGACGACTCCGCAACGGTTTCGCCTTCGTCCGGAAGGCGGGAGACCGCGGTCGCCGTCGTTGTGGCCACCCGTGTCGAGTCCTCAACGCCTGCACCTTCGCTCGGCACCGGGGCCACCTCGGCCGTCGCCGTCGTGGCCACACTTGCCGAGTCCCCAACGCCTGCAGCTTCGCTCGGCTCGGCCGGCGCGTGGGTGCGCTCCTCATCCCGCTGCGGCAGCGGTGCTCGGTTGCTGCGCGGGCGACCCGCGACGTGCGGCGCGGGGCTGTCTTTCGTCGGCGCGTCGGGCGGCTCCGGCTCGGCGAGCGGTGCGCCTTCCGTCGCGACCCGGGCCACCTGTGCTTCCGCGCGCGCCGGTGTACCGCCGCGATCCTCGAACGGCGGGGTTGGACCCGCGGCGTTCGGGCTCGTTGCCGCCGGGGGATCGGCGCGGGCGATCTGCGGCGGGCCGTCGGGCTGGCGGGCCAGCTCAGGCTCCGGCGCGGTGGGCTCGATCTCGACGGCTGGGTCTGGAGTTGGTGGGGATTGCTCTGCCGGAGGGTCCGCAGCCTCGGCTGCTGAAGACGCGCGCGGCGGATCGGCTGGGCCGGTCTCGGCAGGCCGGAGCGCCGCAACCGCCGCCGGTCCCTCGACGACCTCGCCGCGCGGGAGGCTCGGCGCAGCGACCTCCCGGCGCGGGGCGGACGGCGGGATGTCGGCAGCGGGAGCGGCCTGTGCGGGGGCCGCGGGCTCGGTCTCCGGCGACGACGGGAACGAGGGCGTCCCGAGCATCGGGACCAGCCCCGCCGGCAGCGGGCCGCCGGCGAGCCAGTGCGCGGACTCGCTCGTCACGGCGTCGCTCAGGACGCGCGGCGGGGTCGCCGCGGGCGATGGCGGTGCGGCCGGCTGCGTCCGGACCGGGGCGCCGTCCGCGATGAGCCCGCGCGCTGCGGACCGAGCCGCGCCGCGCAACGC
>DASZDF010000490.1:0-4907 GCA_035942275.1 Solirubrobacteraceae bacterium
ACGTCCTCGAGCTCGAGCGCGTCGAGGAACGCCGCGATGATCGTGGCGACGCCGCGCGGCGTCACGTCGGCGTCGGGCTTCATCGCCTCGGTGTGCGCGCCCAGCGGCCACGTGGGGGAGATGCAGCGCAGGCCGCGGGCGGCCAGCCGCGTGCTCAGCTCGCCGAACAGCGACCCGCCCATGAGGTAGCCGTGGACGAACACCACCGCGCGTCCCTCCGGCGGTCCGGCCTCCTCGTAGTGGATCCTCCCCATCTCCAGCTCGACGGTCGCCACGACGGCCTCCTCTCGATTTACGTACACACTGCCGGTAACTTACGAACAGACTGCATGGAAGTCAACCGCCGAACCCAGGAGGAGCGCTCGACCGCGACGCGGGCCGCGCTGGTCGACGCCGCGCGCAGGCTGTGGGGAGAGCGCGGCTACGCGGCCGTCGGGACGCCGCAGATCGCGTCCGCTGCCGGCGTCACCCGCGGCGCGATGTACCACCAGTTCGCCGACAAGGCCGCGCTGTTCCGCGCGGTGGTGGAGCAGGTCGAGGAGGACCTGACCGCGCGCCTCGGCGAGGCGGTCGCGGCCGCCGGGGCGCGCGACCCGGCCGCGGCGCTGCGGGCGGCGACCGACGGGTGGCTCGACGCCTCGCAGGAGCCGGAGGTCCGCCAGATCGTCCTGCTCGACGCGCCGGTCGTGCTCGGGTGGGCGGGGTTCCGCGACGTCGCGCTCGAGCACGGGCTCGGCCTGACCGAGCAGCTCCTCCAGGCGGCGATCGACGCGGGCCAGCTCGCGCCCCGGCCGACGCGGGCGCTCGCGCACGTCCTCATAGGCGCGCTCGACGAGGCTGCGATGGTGATCGCGACGGCCGAGGACCGCGACACCGCGCGCGACGAGGTCGGCGAGGTGCTGCACGCCTTGCTCGACGCGCTGCTGGACTGACGCTACGGCCCGGCGCACACGGGCCGGTACGAGCGCTCGGGCAGCGCCTCCTGCCACTCGCGCTCCGTGATGCGGCGGCCCGCCACCCGGCACGCGTGCTGCTTCCACGCGTCGACCGACACGTTCAGCCGGATGCCCCGCTCGAACTCGCTGACGGCGAAGAGCTGCGACCCGTCGGGGCTGAACGCCGCCGCGAGGTAGGCGTCCGGCTCCACCGTGACCGCCGAGCCGATCGGCTTCTGGCTCGCCGCGTCCCACAGCTGGACGGTCCCGTCGGCGGCGGCGGTCGCGAGCGTGCGACCGTCGGGCGAGAAGGCCAGCGTCTGGACGCGCGCCCTGTGCGCCTCCATCCGGCGGCCCACCGGCCGCCACGTCTGCGTGGACCAGAGCTGCGCGTCGCCGGAGAAGTCCCCGGTCGCGACGAGCGTTCCGTCGGGCGAGAACGACGCCGCGCGGGAGAAGTCGTCGGTGCGCAGGCGCGCGACGCCGTCGCCGGTGCGCGCGTCGAGGACCATGGTCCCCAGCTCTGCGCCGGCGACGGCGAGCCGGCGGCCGTCGGGGCTGAACGCGATCGTCGAGGGCAGGATCGGGTTTGTGCGGAACGACGTGAGGGCCCGCCGGCGCACGTCCCACATCCGCACGGCACCGTCGGGCGGGCCGCTCGGCTGCGGGTCGCCCAACTCGGCGGCGGCGACGAACCTCCCGTCCGGCGAGAACGCCACCGCCTGAGACATCGTCCGCAGGCCCTCGAGCGACGCGACGCGACGCAGCGAGGAGCGGTCCCAGAGCGTCAGCTCGCCGCGGTCGCCGGAGACGGCGAGCGTCCTGCCGTCGGGGCTGAAGGCGACGCCGGCCGCAACGCCGTCCAGGGCCCGGAAGCGGTCGGTCTCGCGCAGCGTCCGGGTGTCGACGAGGCCGACCGTGCCGTCCGTCTGGCCCTGGGCGAGGACGCGGCCGTCCGGGCTCATCGCGAAGCCGCGGGGGAACCGGTCGTCCGCGACGAGGAACGGCTCGCCGGCGTCGAACGGCGTGTCGAGCCGGCGGTCCCCCGCGACGTCCCAGACGAGCGCGCGTCCGTCGGTGGCGCCGCTGTACGCGCTGCGGCCGTCGGGGGCCACGGCCAGGCCGTAGACGCTGCTGCGGTCGTGGCCGGAGAGCGTGTCGCGCAGCCCGCCGTCGGCGACGTCCCACAGGCCGATCTTGCCGTCGCCGCCGGAGGTGACGATCGTCCGGCCGTCCCGCGCGAAGGCGATGCGCTGGATCCCGCCCTCGTGCACGCCCTCGAGGGGACGCGTCCCGCCGGAGCGCAGGTCGAGCAGGCGGACCTCGCCCTCGTCGGAGCCGAGCGCGGCCTCGCTGCCGTCGGCGGTCACGGCACCGATCCGCCCGCCGACCGGGAAGCGCGCGAGCACCCGCAGCCGCTCGGCGTCGATCACGACGGTCTCGTCGTCGGGCGCGCTCGTCGCGACCAGTCGCCGGCCGTCGCCCGTTGCGGGCAGCCCGTCGACGGCACGGGCGATCCTCAACGGCCTGCCGACCGCGGTCCCGGTCCGCGCGTCGTACCGGCGGACGACCGAGGGCCGATCCTCGGTGCCCTGGACGACGATCACATGGCGGTCGTCCGGCGCGAACGCCAGGTACGCCACGACGAGGCCGTCGTTCGCAGGCACCGGCGGCAGCACGATGCGTCGCAGGCGCCTCCGCGTGCGCACGTCGAGGATGTCCAGCATCGCCCCGGGCGGCACGTCCTGGCTGACCGCGAGCGTCCGGCGGTCCCGCGAGAACGCGAACGACTGGACGAGCGACTCGCCCTCGTAGGTGCCGAGCCGGCGTCGCGATCCCGCGTCGAAGAGCGTGACGGTGCCGCGCTCGCTGCCCGTCGCCACGAGACGGCCGTCGCGGCTCACCCCGACCGCGTACAGCGGCCAGCCGTCGACCGCCAGCGTCCCGAGCGCAGCAGGGCTGCGGACGAGCACGGACAGCAGGTTGCTGCGAGTCCCGACGGAGTCGTCGAGGTCGATGCCGGCGCGCGCGAGGAGCATCGCGTCGTCCAAGCGGTCGCGCGTGACGCCGTCGGCGCCCAGGCGGGCGGCGTCGGCCTCCAATGCGGCGTCGTGCGCCTGGCCGCGCTGGGAGACGGCGACGGCGCCGGCCACCACGGCGAGCGCGAGCAGGGCCGCGACCCCGCCCAGGAGCGCGCGCAGGCGGCGGTTCGCCTGCCGCTGGCGCCGGGTGTCGAGCTCGGCCGCGGCGCGGCTCTGCGCGACGAACTCGCGCTCGTCGGCGTTCAGCTCGTCGTCGTGGGCGCCGGTCCATTCGAGCGCGGCGGCCAGCCGCGCGCCGCGGTACAGCACGCTCGGCTCGTGGCCCGACGCGCGCCAGTCCGCCGCCGCCTCGGTCAGGTGCCGGTGCAGCCGCCGGCCCTCCACGTCGTCGGAGAGCCAGGAGCGCAGCCGCGGCCACTCGCGCAGCAGCGCCTCGTGCGCGACCTCGACGACACCGTCGCCGACCGTGACCAGCCGGCCGTCGGCCAGGACGCCCAGCACCTCGTCGACGTCGTCGCCGGCGCGCAACTCGGCGAGCGGTGCGCTGCGGCGGACGACGGCCTCGCCGTCGCCCTCGGCGACGAGGCGGAGCAGGATCCGGCGTGCGACGTCGCGGCGCTCGGGCGCCAGCCGGTCGTAGGCGCGCTCTGCGAGCCGCGCGACCGCTCCCTCGACGCCGCCCACGAGCTCGTAGTCCGCGTACCGCAGCACGTTCCCCTCGCGCCGCTGCCACAGCTCGAGCAGCGACGTCGACAGGAGGGGAAGCGCGCCGGGCGCGCCCTCGACGCCGGCGAGCAGGGCGTCGGTCACGCGCGGCTCGACCTCCAGCCCCGCGCGGCGAGCCGGAAGCTCGATCGCCCGGCGCAGCTTGTCGCGGCGCATCGGCCCGACGAGGACCTGGTTCGCGGCGAGCAGGCGCGCCAGCTCCGGGTACGCGGCGCACCGCCCGTAGAAGTCGGCGCGGATCGCGAGCAGCACGACCGCGCGCCGGCGCGGGTCGCGCGCCGACGCGACGAGAGCGTCGACGAACGCCGCACGCTCGTCCTCGTCGCGACACGCGGTGAACAGCTCCTCGAACTGGTCGACGGCGACGACCAGCCGCCCGGACGGGCTCGCCTCCGCGGTGGCCTCGTCGAGCGCCCGGAGCGGATGCTCTCCCGGGCGCAGCAGCGCCGTCGCCCAGCGCTCGCTTCCCGGCAGCATCCCCGCGCGGAGGGACGCGAGCACGCCCGCGCGGAGCACCGACGACTTGCCGCTGCCCGACGCGCCGACGAGCGCGGTCAGCGGCGCGCCCGTCTGCCGCGCGACGAGCTCGGCGACGAGTCGCTCGCGGCCGAAGAAGAAGTCCGCGTCGTCGACGTCGAACGACGCCAGGCCCTTGAACGGGCAGACGACCACGTCACCGCCGGCGGCGCCGTTCCCGCGGGCCGCCTGCAGCGCGACGATGCCGCCGACGAGCTCGTCCTCCGCGGCGCGCAGGGCCGGCCGCTCGGCCGCGAGCCGGCGCGCCGCCTCGTCGAGGCGCTCCCGGCTCGGCTCCAGCGACGGGTCCTGCCGCAGGATCTCCTCGTGCAGGCGC
Organism: Solirubrobacteraceae bacterium; assembly: GCA_035942275.1. Lineage (GTDB taxonomy): Bacteria > Actinomycetota > Thermoleophilia > Solirubrobacterales > Solirubrobacteraceae > CADCVT01. Next base: position 4,557 of record DASZDF010000490.1, read on the forward strand.
CGCAGCTCCGGCCCCGGCTCGATGCCGACCTGCTGCACGAGCGCGGTGCGCGCCTCGCGGTAGGCGTCCAGCGCCTCCGCCTGGCGGCCGCATCGGTACAGGGCGAGCATGCGCTGGGCGTGGAGCGCCTCGCGCAGCGGCTCCTCGCGGACGAGCGCCTCCAGTTCGGCCGCGACCTCGCGGTGACGGCCGGCGGCGACGTCGCGCTCGATCGCGTCCTCGATGGCGTCGACGCGCAGCTCCTCGAGCCGGCGGATCTCGGCGGCCGCGAACGGCTCGCCGGCGACGTCGTGCAGCGGCGGGCCGCGCCACAGGGCGAGGGCGTCGCGCGGCGTCCCGAGGGCGACGAGG
>DASZDF010000491.1:0-8072 GCA_035942275.1 Solirubrobacteraceae bacterium
TCGGCCGCCTCCGAGCCGGCCGGCGCGTCGTACTCGTCGTGGCGCCTGAGCCAGACGTTGGCCGGGCCCTGCGGGTAGCCGGCCGGCGAGTCCTCCCAATCCTCCTGGCGCCCGAGCGCCGTGATGTCGAGGTACGCCCAGGTGCCGCCCAGCGCCTCGTCGCCGCGGCCGTCGACGAAGTAGGTGCGGAAGATCCGATCGTCGTCGTCGCGATAGAAGACGTTGGTGCCGTGCCACTCGGCGACGTCGAAGTCGGAGTCGAAGTCGTCGGTGAGCGTGTACCACGGAAGGATCTCCCAGCCCATGCGCGCCTTCCAGCGCTCGATGTCGGGCTGCGGGCCGCGCGAGATGAGCGCGATCGTCGTGTCGCGGGCGTTCAGATGCGCGGGGTGGGTGATCTGATCGGCGATCCACGAGCAGCCGGGGCAGCCGGCATCCGGCCAGCCGTGGACGCCCGGCTCGAAGAAGAAGCGGTAGAGGATGAGCTGGCGCCGTCCCTCGAACAGGTCGAGCAGGCTCGCCTGCCCGTTCGGGCCCTCGAAGCGGTAGTCCTTCTCGACGGCCATCCGCGGCATCCGCCGCCGCTTGGCCGCCAGCGCGTCGCGCGCGTGGGTCAGCTCCTTCTCCTCGACGAGCAGCTCCTCGCGCTCCGCCTTCCACTCCTTCGGCGACACCGTCGGGGGCATGTCCATGGTCATCTGGCTCCTCGTGTTCTGATCGGTCTGCGGGGCGGAGATCGCCCCGTTCCTCAACAGAGATCCGACGAGGCGCTGAGATCCATCGGCGGGCGCCCAGGCCGCCGGCCGCTCGTGGCGGTCGACGACGCTCGCCAGCTCGCCTTGCAACTCGCGCGATGCCCCCGGTTTTGAGCCGGGCGAGAGGCGCTTTACCTCGTCAGCGAGCCGAGCGGAGCGCGGTAGGGAAGAAGACCGCGAGCGAGTCGGTGGCATCGACCGACATGCCGGTGCCGCCGCCCGCGATCCAGATGCCGCGGTCGTGCATTGCCGCTTGGATCCCGTACCGCCCGAACGGCATCCGGGCCATCGGGCGCCACGCGTCCTCGGCCGGGTCGTACGCCTCGACATCGTCGTGGGCGTGGACGTGGAGCGGGGTCGGCGGCTGAGGGTGCGGGCTCTCGCCGCCGATCGCGAAGATCCGTCCGCCGACGACGCCGGTCGCGTGACCACCACGCGAGGTCGGGATCGGAGCGAGGTCGGTACGCCACTGCCGCGTGGTCAGGTCCAGCGCCTCTGTCGCCGTGACCGGGAGGTCGAAGCGCAGCTTGCGTCCACCGATTGCGTACGCCGCGTCGCCCACCACGGCGAGGCCGAGGTGGTCACGAGGAGTCGGCATGTCGGGCAGGCGCGACCACGTGTCGGTGGCCGGGTCGTAGAGGTCGACCTCGGCGACTGGCACCCGCCGCGGCAGCGGGTCGTGCACGATCCGCTGGCCGCCCGCGTAGATGATCCGGCCGTCGTGGACCGCCACCGCACCCGCGCCGCGCTCGCGGCCGGGCGGGAGGCCCGCCTTGGCCGACCAGTCACCTGTCGCGGGGTCGAACGCCCACATCCGGCCGGTCGGGCGGAAGGCCAGGGTCTGGAGGCCTCCGAGGTAGTACACCTTCCCGCCCAGCCCCACGCCCACCAGGTGGTGCGCGGGCTCCGGTAGCGGCGGCGCCATCGCCCAGGTGTCGCTGGCGACGTCGTAGACGTCGTGGCGCGCGCTCTCGGCGCCGCCGTGCTCGAAGCCGCCGGCGAGGTACATCTTGCCGTCGAGCTCGGTGAAGGCCGCCTCCTGCCTCGGAAGCGGAGCGGGTGCCCGGGACTGCCAGCGCTCGGGCGGTGCCGCCGTGGCCGGCGCCGCGAGCAGGAGCATGAGCAGCGCGCTGATAAGGGTCCCCCGGCCCATCGCGCGCACAAGGTATGACACACGTTCGGTCGACGCGCCGGCAGCAGGCATCGCCCGAGTTGAAAGCTGAGAGCCGCCGCTCAGGCCCTCGTGATGAAGGGGCCGCCGGTTCGAATCCGGCCGTCGGCGCTGCGCGACGCGCCGCGTCGGCTTGACGCGCGGCTGCGTCTCCTTCGAGAGTACGTCTCATGGCCGGGTTCACGATCGCGTCGCTGGACGAGATGGAGACGAACGGCGGCTGGCATCTCGTACGGCGGTCGCTCGGCCTCGACGCGTTCGGCGTGAACGTCGTGCGGATAGCCCCCGGCACCAGCATCCCGGAGCACGACGAGACGGAACGCGACCAGGAGGAGGTCTTCCTGACCCTCTCCGGCAGCCCGGCGATCGTCCTCGACGGCGAGCAGCGGCCGCTGCCCCCGCTCACGTTCGCGCGCGTCGATCCGGGCGTCACGCGGACGGTGGCGAACGACGGACCGGACGAGGCTCTGGTGCTGATCGCGTCGGCGCCGCGGACGAGCGGCTACTCGGCGATGGAGTGGGCATGAGCGACGAGGTCCGCGCGCTGATCGAGCGCTACAACGACGCGTGGAACCGGCACGACCTCGACGCCATCTGCTCGATGCACACGCCGGACATGGTCTTCGAGAACCACACCGTGGGCGAGCGCGCGGCGGGCGACGACGTGCGCGGCCACATCGCGTCGATCTTCGCCAACTGGCCCGACATCGCCTTCGAGGGGCGCCGGCTCTACGCGACGCCCGCGCTCGCCGTCTGCGAGTGGACGGCGTCGGCGACGCGTGACGGGCAGACGCTGTCGTGGCCCGGCGTCGACATCTTCCCGATCCGCGACGGGCGCATCGCCCGCAAGGACGTCTACTCGGGCTCGGGCCGCGCGAAGCCGCCGGACCCTTCCGGGTGAAGCGCGGCGGCGGCCGGCGCGAGCGGCGGGTGGCGTCGTCTGTCAAGCCCTGACGTTGCTTCCATTAAGCGGCGGATTGCAGGGCTTCTGCACGAACGGTCACCGTTGCCCGCCGGCAGTCCACTTAACCGGCGTAATGTTGCTTCATGCCCCGCCCCATCCGGTGTTCGCCGTCGCGCGCGCGCCCGGCGATGAGCATCGTCGCCGCGCCGCTCGCCCTCGCGCTGTTGCTGTCGGTCGCGGCCCCCGCCTCGGCGGTGACGCGAAAGCAGGCCGTGGAGCGCGCGGTCGCGGCGTTGGGCGCCGGCACCGCCCAGGGCACGGTCGTCGTGTTCGCGCTGCCCCAGCCACTTCGCGCGGGCGCGCGCGTCACCGAGTGGGGCAAGAAGGGGGTCGTGCTCGCGGTGCGTCGCGAGCGGGCGTTCTTCTTCTACCGGGACGGGGCGCCGTCCCAGCCCCATGCCCGCCGCGGGCGCGTGGCGCTGGTCGGCGTGAAGAGCGGGAAGGTCAGGCTCTCGCGGACGCTCACGCGTGCGCCTCGCGTGAACGGCCGGCTGCCCGCGTTCCTCCGGAGCCCCGACGCGTATGCCTCGTCGACGTACCGCGTCTTCGAGCGGTCCGGGAGCACGGCACAGGCACCGGCGCCGGCATACGAGGACGCGTCCACGGCGCTCGCCGCGCCCGCGTCGCTGGAGGACGGCGACCCGTTCACACCGTTCGAAGGGAAGAACTCGCCGCCGACCGCCTTCGGGCAGGAGCTCGTCGTCAAGCAGGGCACCCCCAAGCGCATCACGCTGACGGCCACCGACGTGGACGAGGATCCGCTCACGTTCAACGTCCTCGAGCGGCCGCGGTTCGGCAAGCTGTCCGGCCGGGCGCCGGACCTCGTCTACACGCCGTCCGGCGACTACCTCGGCCCCGACCAGTTCGTCTTCGTGGCGCGCGACGACGACAAGGACAGCGAGCCGGCGAAGATCTCGCTGGACGTCGTCCCGCAGGGCGAGCCGCCGACGATCACGGCCTCGCCGGGTTGCACCGCGTACGCCGAGCACGACGGCAAGGGCGTCCCGATCGACCGCGAGATGGTCGTCTCCGACCCCGACGACAGGGAGCTCGACCGCGCGACGGTCCGTATCGCGGACGGCTTCCAGGGCGGCGACGACCTTCTGTTCACCGACCAGAACGGGATCTCCAGCTCCTACAACGCCGACGCGGGCGTGCTCACGCTGATCGGCACAGCGCCGGTCGAGGCGTACCTGGCGGCGCTGCGCAGCGTGCAGTACCGCAACGAGGCGAGCGGCAACCTGTCGAAGACGAAGTACATCCAGTTCATCGTCAACGACGCCGGCTGGGACTCCAAGCCCGCCACGAAGCAGATCTGCATCACCGCCGACAACGACCCGCCGATCGGGGAGACGAGCGAGGGCGGGCTCATCTACATCGAGAACGACGGCCCGGTGCCGGCCGACGGCGGCTTCGTCGTCGGCGACCCCGACTCGACGCACCTCTCCCGCGCGACGATCGCGTTCGTCCCGCACGTGTCGCAGCCGGTGGACGCGGACGGCAACCCGGTGGGCCCGCCCGTCGTCACGCACACGTTCACCCCCGCCGAGGACGAGCTGACGTTCGTCGCCCAGAACGGGATCACGGGGTCCTACGACGACACGAACGGCGTGCTGAGTCTGAGGGGGATCGCGTCGCTCGCCCACTACGAGGCGGCGATCCGCTCGGTCATGTACGAGAACTCGTCCGAGGATCCCTCCGAGGCGACCCGCCGGCTCCAGTTCCAGGTGGTGGACGCCGAGCGCGCGAGCTCGGTCGCCGTCCGGCGCGACGCCTTCATCACGGCGATCAACGACCCGCCGGTGGTCCGGCCGAGCAAGGGCTGGACCTTCTACACCGGCAAGCCGACGCTGATCGACCTCGAGCTGACCGCGGTCGACCTCGACGACGACCTGCAGGCCGCCGAGGTCCGGATCACGGACGGGTTCGTCTACGGCGACGTGCTCGAGTACACGGATCAGCTCGGCATCAGCGGCCACTACGACCCGGAGGGCGGCGTCCTCACGCTGAAGGGGACCGCGCCGGCGGCCGACTACGAGGCGGCGCTGCGGTCGGTGGCCTACTACCACGACGGCACGCCCTCGGGCGCGCGGGCGGTCGAGTTCGTGACGTACGACGGCGAGGCCGAGTCCGACGTCGCGACGAAGCTCGTGGCGACCGACGGCCGGCCGATCCTCAGGGCGACCCGCGAACCGCTCGTCTACGCGCCGGGCGAGGGCTGGGTACCGGTGGACGAGGCGATCACGGTGCTCGATCCCGACTCGACGCACCTCGTCGGCGCCACCGTCGCCATCGAGCGCGGGTTCTCCGACGCCGAGGACGAGCTGCTGTTCGAGGAGCACAACGGCATCTTCGGGGAGTACGACGACTTCACCGGCGTCCTCACGCTGAAGGGCGAGGCGCCGGTGGCGGACTACGAGGCCGCGCTGCGGTCGGTGCTGTACGAGAACTGGTCCAAGGAGCCCTCGGCGCGCACCGTGACCTTCCAGGTCGACGACGGCGCGGGCAACCTCAGCGACCCCGTCAGCCGCGAGATCGAGATCACGCCGCGCCGCTGAGGAACATCGTCCCCGCACGCGACGAGGGCGGCCCGAAGGCCGCCCTCTTCCGTCGCTCCTGCGCGGTGTCGCCTACTCGTCCCAGCTGCGGCCGGGGAGGCGGTTGTTGACCTCCTGCAGCAGCCAGAGGTTGCCGTCCGGATCGGTGAACGCCGCGAACGAGCCGTAGTCGGCGTGCTCGGGCGCGGGGCCGGGCACCTGTGCGTCGGCGCCCTCGCGGTGGAAGACCCCGCTGACGGCGACGCCGCGGGCGAGGAGGTCCTCGCGGGCCGCGTCGATGTCGGACACCACCAGCAGGCTGGTGACCGAGCCCGTCGCGCCGATGTCGAGGTGGATCGACGCGTCGGAGTCCTTCGGGGTGAGCTGGATCGCCTGCTCGTTCTCGCTGAACAGGAAGTCCGCGTCCAGCCGCCAGCCGAGCGTCTCGTGGTAGAAGCTCTTGGCCCTCTCGGGATCGCTGACCGGGATCCGAACGACCTCGAGCTTCATGGCGACGGTCGCGTCGCCCGGGCGGGCGGTCGAGGTGATGTAGTCGATGGTCTCCTGGATGGTCATGGTGCTCTCCTCGTGGTGATCCTGCGTGGTCATGACGCACCGGCGACGGGCGTCGCCAGCAAGGGGTAGAGCCCGCTCAGCGGGCGGGAAAGGGCTGCGCGCACGCTGCGCGCGAAGTCGTCGACGAGCACCTCGTGGGCGCCGGCCTCGACGCCGTCGAGGGCAGCGGCGGCGACGGCGTCGGGCGCCAGCTTCGGCGCGTCGACGCGAGTGGTCATATCCGTGTCGACGTAGCCGACGTGGACGGCGGTGACGAGCGTCCCCTGCTCATGCAGGTTCAGCCGCAGCGAGTTGGTGGCCTGAAGCATCGCCGCCTTGGCGCTGGCGTAGCCGCCGGTCGTGGGCAGCGTGACCCACGCGAGCGCCGACAGCATGTTGACGATGGCGCCGCCGCCGTTCGCGGCGAGGACCGGCGCGAACGCGCGGCTCACCGCCACCGGCCCGAGGTAGTTGATCTCGAGCTCCTCGCGCAGGCCGGCCTCGTCGCCGAGGGTCGGCGTCCCGGTGTCGACGCCCGCGTTGTTGATCACGAGATCGACGTCGCCGGCGATGCGCGCCGCCTCGGCGATCGAGTCGCGGTCGGTGAGGTCGAGCCCGATCGCCGTCAGCCGCGGGTCGTTGATGGCGCCGGGGTCCCGCACCCCCGCGTAGACCTTCACGGCGCCGCGGTCGAGCAGGGCGCGGGTGAAGGCGGCGCCGATGCCGCGGTTCGCGCCGGTGACCAGTGCGGTTGAGCCGGTGATGAGCATGGGTGAACCCTCCCGCGTTCGCCGCCCCGTCGCGCCCGGGGAACACCCTGGTCCGCGCCGGGGGTGCGGCTAGGCGGGCAGCGCGTCGCGGAGCTCCTTGCGCGAGCTGAGGCCGAGCTTGGTGAACACCTTCTTGAGGTGCCACTCGACCGTGCGCGGGCTGAGGAAGAGCCGGGTGCCGATCTCCGGGTTCGAGAACCCCTCCCGGGCGAGCCGAGCGATGTGCGCCTCCTGCGGCGTCAGCTCGTCGCCCGTGACGACGCTGCGCTTGCGCACGGTCTCGCCGGTGGCGTGGAGCTCGCGCCGGGCCCGGTCGGCGAACGCCTCGAGCCCCATCGCCGCGAGCATCTCGTGTGCCGGGCGCAGCTGTGCGCGCGCGTCGACGCGCCGGCCCTCGCGCCGCAGCCACTCGCCGTACAGCAGGCGGCTGCGGGCGGCCTCGGCGCGGAGGCGCGTGCGGCCGAGGTGATCGATCGAGGCGCGGAACAGCTCGTCCGCGTCCTCCTCTCCGCCGAGCGCGCGGATGCGGGCGTCGATGCCGAGCGCCCACGCCGTCGGCGTCACCCGCGCGCGCTCCGACATCCACGCGCGCGCCGTCGCGAGGAGCTCCGCGTCCCCGGTCCGCGACGCGGCCTCGGCGGCCTCGCCGGCGACGAAGGCGCCGTAGCCGAGGACGTCGCGGTCGAAGGCGTGCCGGATCGCGTCGCGCGCGACGTCGTGGCGCCCGAGCCCGTTGCCGAGCACGGCGCGGGCCCAGGCCGCCATGCTGGCCAGCCTCCCCTGACCGCGTGCCGCCGCGGCACGCGCGGTCGCGTCGATGATCGCCGCGGCCTCCCTCTCGCGGCCCCGGAACGCCTCCATCGCCATGTCGACGTAGCCGACGGCCGGGTTGCCGGTCGCGTCGCCGATCAGGCGGTCCTCGTCGAGCGCGTGCGCGGCAGCGGGCAGGTCGCCCTCCTGGAGGGCCACGAGCGCGAGGTGGTTGAGCGCGAACTGCAGCTGCACGAGCGCGCCGGTCTCGCGGGCGCGCCGGACCTGCAGCTCGGCCAGCGCCTGGCGCGCCTCGTCCTCCCACACGTCGGCGGCGATGAGGCCGCCCACGCGATTGCCGGCGAGCCACAGCCACCGGGCGACGTCGTCGGGACCGAGCTCGAGGGCGCGGATCGCGGCGAGCGCGTTCCCCATCGCCGGCGCGGCGGCGGCGTACCCCTCGGTCAGGCGCAGGGCGAGCGCGTCGAGCGCGAGGTCGACCGCGCGTGGCGGGTCCGGACCGGGCGGAGCGGCGCGCGCGGCCTCGGCCGTCTCGACGACGTCCGACTC
>DASZDF010000492.1:0-2728 GCA_035942275.1 Solirubrobacteraceae bacterium
CCTTCCTGACGCCCTCGCCGACGACGGCGAGGCGCAGGCGGCCGCCCCGCAGGCGGTTGCGCGTGAAGCGGAGCTTCGTGCGCCTCGTCGCGGGCGGGGTCACGGCCGGCGGGGTCGCGGGCGGCGTCGCCTGCGCGGGCGGCGGGGTCTCCGCGGCCGGCGGCGCGGCCGGGACGCCCGTGTAGCGCAGCGAGTAGAAGCCACCGACCTGGTCGGCCGCGAGGATGTGGCCCTTGTAGAAGACCATGTCCCAGATGCTCGACCGCCCGCGGGTGCGCGGCGCGGAGTCCGGCGCGGGGCTCAGCGCGCCGACGAGCGGACGCGCCTCCTCGTTCGAGTTCTCGCCGTTCGGCACGATGTAGCCGAGCTCCCGCGGGCGCTCCGCGCGGCCGGCGAACGCGCCGGAGGCGTCGAGGACGTAGATGCCGCCGTGGTAGTCGGAGAGGTAGATGCGGTCGCCGACGATCTGCTGGTTGTGCGGCGAGAACGTGAGGTTCCCGGCGGCACGGCCGGCCGGGTTCGTCCACGTGGCGATCAGCGCCGCCTCGGACTTCACCTTGAGCTGATCCCGCGTGTCGCCGGTCTGCGAGAGCCTCGAGAAGTCGGTCGCGTCGAGGATCCACAGCGGGCCGGGCTGGTCGCCGTTGCCGCCGACATTGCCGCAGCCGAGTGCCTTCTGGGCGTCGCTCTGGTTGGTGCTCACGAAGACCTCCGCGGGCATCGTCACGATCCGCCTGCCGTTGACGTGCGTCACGTCGACGGTGTGCGAGTACCAGTCGCGCGTGCACTCCGGCGTGAGGTCCCAGGCGGCGACGCGCTTGGGGCTCGCCGGGTCGCTGATGTCGTAGACGAGCAGGCCCTTCGAGTACCCGCCGGCGATGTAGAGGTAGGTCTTGCCGTCGTACGGGTCGTTCTGGATGAACGTGTCGTGGGTCTCGCCGATGTTGATGCGGCTGATCGGGACGAGGACCTTGTTCTCCTCGTCGAGCTTCGAGATGTCGATGCCGCCGCCGTTGTTCGCCTCGATCGAGTTCGCGATGCCGAAGACGTACGTGCCCTTGCCCGGGATCGTGTGCGAGCGCGCTGTGTGCACGCCGCCCTGGCTGAGGACGGGGAGGATGTGCGTGCGCGTCGGGTTCTCCGGGTCGCTCACGTCGACGGTCTCGATGCCGGGCGTGGTGGTCGGCAGCGTGCCGGGGTCGACGGTGCCCGGGTCCGGCGCCGGCGCGGCCGTCAGCGTCTGCTGCGCGATGAAGGCGGTCTTGCCGTCGTTGGTGAGGTCGACGAACGCGCCGCAGTTGTTGGCGATCGCCGCCCCCTCGCACTGCGTGCTGCGGTACCAGCTCTGGAAGCGCGGCTTCGCCGGGTCGGAGACGTCGAAGAAGAGGATCCCGCCCTCCGGCCAGATGACCGAGACGGCGGCGACGTCGGCCTTGACGTCCATCTCGCCGAGGACGACGTCGGGCCGGGCCTCGAGCTCCTTCGTCAGCGGCAGGAACGCGACCTGCTCGATCGCGCAGCGCAGGTCGCGGTGATGGTTGACGTTCTGGTGGTCGTGGCCCTCGCCCTCGGGCATGCCGGCCTTGGCGGCCTCGGTGCACGGGCCGGGCTCGGCGACCTGGTCGAGACCGCGTCCCTTCGGGGGAGTCGCCGTCGGAGCGGGCGCGCCGTCGAGCGGGGCGAAGGCGCTTCCCGATCCGAGGTGCAGCAGGTGCAGGGGCGCCGTCGCCGGCGCCTCCTCGTCGGCGGGATGGGCGATCGCGGTCGCGGGGATGGCGGCGGCCAGGAGCAGGGCGAAGAGAGCGAGACGGCGCATGTGGTCTTCAACGCACCGCGTTCGAGAACCTTGCGCCCGTTTCTCCTCGGGCGCGCGCGGGAAGGAGACGGACATGATGGGCAGGGGGCTCGCCGTCGGGCTGTGCGCGTGGCTGGCGCTGGCCGGTGCCGCGCTCGCGCAGGACAAGCAGCCGACCGCGGTCGGCGCGGGCGGCGGGGCGGCCACCGTCGACGCCGCGGCGACGCGCGCGGCGATCGAGACGCTGCGCGACGGCGGCAACGCGGTGGACGCGGCAGTGGCGGCCGCGGCCGTCCTCGGCGTGACGGAGCCGTTCTCGGCCGGCATCGGCGGCGGCGGGTTCATGGTCATCCGCACCGCGAAGGGGCGCGTGACGACCATCGACCACCGCGAGCTCTCGCCGGCGGCCATGCGGCCGGACTCCTTCTTCGAGAACGGCGCGCCGCTCGCGTTCCCCGACGCGCGCTACAGCGGGCTGTCGGCCGGCGTCCCGGGGACCGTCGCGGGCTGGGAGCAGGCGCTGAAGAAGTACGGCACCCGCTCGTTCGCGCAGGTGCTCCGGCCGGGGATCGAGGTGGCGCGCGAGGGCTTCGTCGTCGACCAGACGTTCGCGAGCCAGACCGAGCCGAACGTGCCGTGGTTCGACGACGTCCCGTCCACGGCCGAGCTCTACCTCGACGAGGACGGGACGCCGCGGGACGTCGGCTCCGTCCTGCGCAACCCGGACCTCGCGCGCACGTACGAGCTGATCGCACGGGGCGGGGCGAAGGCCTTCTACCGCGGCCCGCTCGCCGAGGCGATGGCGGCGGCGGTCCGGCAGCCGCCGGTCGCCGCGGACGCCGACCACGCCTGGCGGCCCGGCCTGATGACCACGCACGACCTGAAGAAGTACAAGGCGCCCGAGCGAGCGCCGACGCGCGTCGGCTACCGCGG
>DASZDF010000493.1:0-3702 GCA_035942275.1 Solirubrobacteraceae bacterium
CACGCCCGGCTCCGCGTAGACGATCCCGTCCTCGAAGTGGACCCGCGGCGCCCGGACCGCCTCCCGCGCCGCCAGCCCGTGGTCGACGACGCCGACGATGACCTGGAGGATCGCGGAGCGGATCCGGTTCGAGCCGGCCGAGCCGACCGCGAGCTCGACGGTGTCGCCGCGCAGCACGAGCGTCGGAGCCATCATCGACGGCATCCGCGTCCCCGCCGGCGCCAGGTGGAACCCGGCCGGGGAGAGGTCCTCCTCGCCCATGATGTTGTTGACGTGGATCCCGGTGCCCGGCACCACGACGCCGGAGCCCTCGCCGTTCGTGCACGTCACCGCCGCCGCGCGGCCCTCCCCGTCCATGACGCTGATGTGCGTCGTGTTGCCGAGGTGCGTCCCGATGAACCCGTGCACGTACTCCGGGTCGGCGAGGCCGTTCGTGAACTCGGGCGTGCGGTGGGCCTGGACGGCCTCCATGGCGTCGACGATCTCGGTCAGCGACGGCGGCCCGTCGGACTCCGCCAGGCGGCGCAGCGCGAGGGCCAGCAGGATCCCGCCCGCGTTCGGCGGCGGGTTGGTCAGCACGTCGCGGCCGCGGTAGCGCGCGCGCACCGGCTCGCGCAGGACGGGGCGGTACGCGGCGAGGTCCTCGGGCGTGAGCGTCCCGCCGCGCGCGCGCAGCCAGTCGGAGACGGCGGTCCCGACCTCGCCCTCGTAGAACGGGCGGTCGCCCTCCGCGCCGAGCAGGTCGATCGCGTCGCCCAGCTCGTCGAAGCGGTAGACGTCGCCCTCCCCCATCAGCTCGCCGTCCGGCGCGAAGAGCGCGCGGGACTCCGGCGTCGAGAGCAGGATCGGCCGCAGCAGCTCGACCACGAACGCCTGCGGCGCGTTGAGCGGCACGCCCTCGCGCGCGAGCGCCGCGGCGGGCGCGGCGAGCTCCGCCAGCGGGACGGTCCCCCAGCGGCGCGACGCCTCGCAGATCCCGGCCGGGTTGCCGTAGGCGCCGCACGAGGCGGGGCCGGCGTTGAACACCTGGTTCGCGTCGCCGAACGAGACCTCGAACGGCAGCAGCGCGCAGCGCGAGGCGGGGTCGGCGCCGCGGCCCGGCGCCTCGACGAAGAAGTCGAGCAGCACCGGGTCCTCCCCGGCGCCCGCGACGAGCATGTAGCCGCCCGCGCCCGGCCCGGACAGCAGCGGCTCGGCGACCCACGAGGTGAGCATCGCCGCGATCGCCGCGTCCACGGCGTTGCCACCGTCGCGCAGCACGCGCGCGCCGGCCTCCGCGGAGAGCGGATGGCCCGCAGCGACGAACCCCCGGGACGTCATGCGCGCACCCTAATGGCGGCGCCGCCGCCTCTCCACGAGGGGATGGAGAGGCGGCGCGCTGCGGTCAACCGCGCGGAAGGAACTCCGGGACGTCGAGCTCGAGATCGCGTGAGCGCGGCGGCTCGGGCAGGCGGCTGCGGCGCTGGACGCGGGGCTCGCCGGCAGGCTCCTCGAAGCGCCGGCGCTCGCGGCCGTCGCGGTCGCGCTCGCTGCTCGACCGCGAGTCGCCGTAGCCGGTGGCCACGACCGTCACCCAGCATACGTCGTCGGCGAGCTTGTCGTCGACCATCGCGCCGAAGATGATGTTCGCGTCCGGGTGCGCGGCCTCCGCGACCTGCTTGGCGGCCTCGTTGACCTCCCACAGCGAGAGGTCCCTGCCACCGGTGATCGAGAGCAGGATCGAGCGTGCGCCCTCCATCGACGTCTCCAGCAGGGGCGACGCGACGGCCTGCTCGGCCGCCTGGATCGCGCGGCCGTCGCCGGTGCCCATGCCGATCCCGAGCAGCGCCGACCCCGCGTTGGACATGATCGTCCGCACGTCGGCGAAGTCGAGGTTGATCAGGCCCGGGAGCGTGACGAGGTCGGAGATCCCCTGCACGCCCTGGCGCAGGACGTCGTCGGCCACGGTGAACGCGTCGACCATCGACGTGTTCTTGTCGAGCACAGACAGCAGCCGGTTGTTGGGCACGACGATCAGCGTGTCGACCTCGCCGGCCCGCGTCTCGACGCCGCGGTCGGCCTGGTCGCGCCGGCGCGAGCCCTCGAACCCGAACGGCTTCGTGACGATGCCGACGGTGAGCGCTCCGATCTCCCGGGCGATCCGCGCGACGATCGGCGCCGCGCCGGTGCCCGTCCCGCCGCCCGCGCCCGCGGTGATGAAGATCATGTCGCTGCCCTTCAGCAGCGCCTTGATCCGGTCGTACTCCTCCATCGCCGCGGCGCGGCCGAGGTCGGGGTCCGACCCGCTGCCCAGCCCGCGCGTCAGCGCGCCGCCGATGTGCAGCGTCACGTCGGCGTTGGACTGCTGGAGCGACTGGAGGTCCGTGTTGATCGCGACGAACTCGACGCCCTCGATCTGCGCGTCGACCATCCGGTTGACGGCGTTGACGCCGGCGCCGCCGACGCCGACGACCCGCAGGACGGGCTGGCCGACCGCGTGCGACTTCACGAACTCGGACACGTCGGGCCGCGAGTACGGATCGGACTCGAGGATCGGGCCGCGCTGCTGCTGCTGTGCGGGGGCCTCGGGCGGCGGGGCCATGACGTTCTCGGGGATGTCCGACGAGAACGCGTGCCGCAGGCGCTCCTGCGGCGTGGGGATCCGGCGCTCCTCGGCGGGCTCCTCCTCCACCGGCGCGCTCAGCGACGGGTGCGGCCGCGCGGGGCGCTCCGCCGGGGGCGCGGGCTCGGGAGCGGCCGGCTGCTCGGCCTTGGGAGGCTCAGCCGCGGGCTGCTCCGTGGGCTCGCCCTCCTCCGTCTTCCGGAAGAGCGCCGCGAGCGGGCCCTCGCGCATGCTCGCGCGGTCACCTCTCCTAGCCATGAGCGAGGACCTCCTTCGCCAACTGCCGATAGGACTCGGCGGCTACGCCGTCCGGGTCGTACTTGAGCACGGACATGCCCTTCACGGGCGCCTCGGCAAACCGGATCGTCTTGCGGATGCGCGAGGCGAAGACCCGGTCGCCGAAGTTCTCCTCGAGGATCTCGATCGCCTCCTTGGCGTGGAGCGTCCTCGAGTCGACCAGCGTGGGCAGGATCCCCTCGATCTGGACCTCGGGGTTCAGGTTCTCCCTGATCATCTCCAGGGTGTTCTGGAGCTGGATGAGCCCGCGCATGGACAGATACTCGCATTGCACGGGGACGATCACCTTGTCGGCCGCCGTCAGGGCGTTGATCGTGAGCAGCCCGAGGGACGGCGGGGTGTCGATGCAGATGAAGTCGTACTCGGGCAGGATCGGGCGGAACGCCTTCTGAAGCGAGCGCTCGCGGCCGATCTTCGTGGACATCGCGATCTCGGCGCCGGCGAGGTCGATCGACGCGCACGCGATGTCCACCTCGCGCTTGCGGATGACCTGGCGTATGTCCACGTCGTGCACGAGCACGTCGTACATCGACAGCTCGAGCGTGTCGGGGTCGATCCCCTGCGACATCGTCAGGTTCCCCTGCGGGTCCATGTCGACGCACAGCACGCGGTTGCCCTTCTCGGCGAAGGCGGCCGCGAGGTTGAGCGTCGTCGTCGTCTTCGCGACGCCGCCCTTCTGGTTGGCGAACGCGATCACCTTGGCCTTGGGCTCCATGGGCTCCATAGCTCCGACCATTCGCGCGGGCGGGGGCGTTTCCTCCTAGCATCGCGGCCGGATGGGACCGGTTCACTGGGACGAGGCG
>DASZDF010000494.1:0-2887 GCA_035942275.1 Solirubrobacteraceae bacterium
CGCCGGGCCTCCGCGGCGAGAGCGAGCGGCGCGCCGAACGCCGGGGGCGCCTGGCCGCCGGGGGGCGTGCCGGGCGCGGGGTCGGGCGGCGGGTTCGCCGGGTCGTACTCGTCGGCGCCGATGTCCTGGGCGGCGCCGAACCGCCGGGCGCCGTGCCCGAAGTCGATGATCTGCGCCGCGGGCCCGGGCGCGCCGGCGTCGATCAGCGGCGAGCCCGTCCGCAGGCGGTACCCGTCCGCCGCCAGCAGGGGGTCGACGTCGACGACCGAGGAGAGGGCGGCCGGGTCCGGGCCCAGCTGCGTCGAGGCCGCGACGTTCTCGAGGTCGGAGTACGCCGCCTCCACCACCGCCGTCCCGCCGTTCTTCGCCTCGCGCGTGAAGGCCTGCGCGAAGCCGCGGACGATCGAGTTCGTGACGGTGAGAAGCGTCGTCTCACCGGCGCTCACGCAGTGCGCCAGGATGCCCATGCCGTTGCCGGGGCCGAGCAGGGTCACGTGGTCGGCCGTGATCACGCTCGCGGTCGGGCCGAGCCCGCAGCGGGCCGTCAGGCCGCGGGAATCGGCGCCGGTGGCGCGCAGGACGCTGTTCTCGATGACGAGCTCCGCGTCCTGCACGACCACCGGGCGCGCGCCGGTCAGAGAGCTTCGCCGGACGACCGAGGCGACAGGAGCGGACGGCGTGGCCAGGAGCGCGGCGCCTCCGGAGAGCGTGGAGTCCATCACGGAGTGCTCGCCGCCTCGCAGCGCGACGGCCGTGCCGCCTGCGACGTCGACCGCGCTGCTGCGCAGCCCGGCGTCGCCGTCGAGGATGACGCCGGCGACGGCGTCGTCGCTCAGGGGGTCGAGGACCTTGGCGGCGACCGCGACGTCGCGCACGACGGCTGATTCGCCGACGGCGATCCCGGCCCAGCCCTGGATCACGGGGATCCGGACCGTCAGGCGCGAGACGTCGGCCCCACCCGCCGCCAGCACGCGGTCGTGCGACGCCGCGTCGTCCGCGGCATCGAGCGTCGTCGCGCCTGCCCCGGCGCCGACGATGCTCACCGGCGACGGGTGGGTGTAGTCGAACGGCCCGGTGTACGTCCCGGAGCCGATCGTCACCTGGTCCGGGCCGGCGGCGGCGGCCGCGTCGTCGAGCGCCTCCTGCAGGTCGGCGCCCTCGTCGACCGCGCCGGCCGGGCAGCCGGTGCCCTGGTGGACGCAGAATGTGGCCGCGGCGGCGGGTGCGGCGAGGGCGGCGGCGACGACGAGCGGTGCGGCCGCGGAGAGGAGGCGAACCATGCGACCAACCTCCTCCCGCGGGCGGCGGCTCGCCATGGAGAAGACCCGCGGCCCCGCGTGGGGGAAACCCTCGCCCGGAAGCCGGTCGGTCAGCCGCGGCGGTTCGCCGCGGCGCGCCGGCGGGCCATCGTCCTGCGGCACGCGCGGCGCTTCTTCGCCGTGCGGTAGCGGCGGCACGACCAGCGCCGCTTCGCCTTCGGCTTCGGCGTGGCGACCGGCGGCGTGTCGACGCGCGGCGGGCCGGGCGGGATCAGCTCGGGCAGCCCTTCCTCGCCTGTCTCGACGTCGTGGATCACGTGGTGGGACCGGTCGCCGGCGAAGTACGACTGGCTCGCGACCATCACCCGCGTCCCGAGGAAGCTGGCGTTCGACGGCGAGTCGAACGGCACCCCGCTGCCGTTCTCGCCCGGCCCCGGGGCGGACGGGAAGCGCTCGCGCTCCTTGCCGTCCGGCCCGATGACGGCGAGCTGGTTGGACGCGAGCAGCGACATGTAGATCGTGCCGGACTTCGCGATCCCGAACCCGTCGGGGCCGTCGGCGGGGCGGCTCTCCCAGAGCTGCTCCATCTCGCCGGGCGTGCCGTCGGGGTTGATCGGGATCGTGAACAGCCGGCCGGTCGCCGGGTTGCCGGCCGCGCCGCCGGCCTGCGACTGCACGGCGACCATGAGGGTCCGCTGGTCGGCCGCGAGCTCGAGCCCGGTGGTGCCGAAGTCGCCGCCGTCGAAGCGCGGGTCCGCGAGCCACTGCTCGGGCGTGCCGCCGCCGGGCGGGATCCGCCACAGGATCGCCTGGCCGTAGTCGGTGACGTAGAGCGCGCCGTCCGGCCCCCACGCGGCGTAGTTCGGGATGGAGCCCGCGGGGAAGGTCGCGTACTCGGACTGCTCCCCGGTCGCCCGGTCGAGCAGCAGGTCGCGCGGCGGCGCCTTGTCGAGCAGCACGAGCCGCCCGGAGCCGTCGCTGGTGGCGACCTGCACGCCGTGCGGCTGGTCGAGCTGCTGCCCGCGGACCGTCCACGAGCGCAGCAGCGTCCCGTCGCCCTCGTACTCGAAGACGCGCGAGGGGACGGTGTCGCCGTTCGGGTTCATGTACGTGCCCTCGTAGACGCGGCCGTTGGGCGCGACGTAGGCGTGGGCGGGGTAGCCGGGCGTCGGGACGAGCGCGAAGACCTCGGTGTCCCAGCGGTCGCGCGCCTGGGCCGCGGGCGCCGCGGCGAGGACGAGGCCGGCCAGCAGCGCGCCGGCCACGGCGCGCCTCACGCGCCGAGCACCTCCTTGGCGGCGCGCTCGCCGGAGCGCACGGCGCCGTCCATGTAGCCGTTCCAATAGGTCGAGGTCTCGGTGCCCGCCCAGTGGATCCTCCCGACCGGCTGGCGCAGCGCGGGGCCGTACGCCAGCAGCGACCCGGGGCCGTGCACGCCGACCGGGCCGCCGCGGCTCCACACCTCGCTCGGCCACTGGGTGTCGAAGACCTCGTGGGCGTTGCGCGCCTCCTCGCCGAAGAACGCGGCGAAGTCGCCGAGCACGCGCTCGGGCCGCTCGGCGTCGCTCATCTGCGAGTAGGTGCGAGCGTTGTCGCCGCCGACGAAGCCGACCATCGCGCCCGGCGAC
>DASZDF010000495.1:0-1897 GCA_035942275.1 Solirubrobacteraceae bacterium
GGGCGGTGCAGCTGCACCGTGAGGTCGGTGTTGATGAACAGCCACTCGTCGAACCCGAGGACCTGGCTGATGCCGTTGCCGAAGTCGGCAGCCGCCGCGGCGCGCATCGCCGCGCTCGGCTCCTCGTCGTCAAGCACCGGATGCTCGAGGCGGAACCAGACCGTCCCCGGCCCCCGCGACCAATCGCCGGCGATCCAGCGCATCTCCATCCCGGTGCGGTGGAACGCCTCGAGGTCCTGGTCGCCGCTCCACGTCGCGAGACGTCCCTCCTCGGGCGGCTTCGGCAGCGGCGGGCCCGTCGTCTCGGCTGGCAGTCCTTCGAGCTCCTGGCGGTGCAGGAAGACGGCGCCGGCGCGGCACATCTCGCGCCCGCCGCCCGCGAGCGCGAGCGACGCGCGCACGAGCTGCATCCTCCTCCCCGGCCGCCACACCTCCGCCTGCACCGTGACCGGCTCGAGCGGGACGGCGCCGAGGAACTCGACGGTGAGCCGCGCGAGGTTCATGTCGGGCGAGAGCGCCTCCATCGCGCGGACGAGCAGCGCCGACGGCGCGCCGCCGTGCTGCATGGCGCGATCCCACGGCCCGCGTGCGTGCCCGCTCGGCACGAACGCGTCGCCGTCGCTGCGGAAGATCACCCGCGCAGCTCCTTGCGCACGACGAGCTTGAGCCCGGACCACGTCTCGTCGACGGCCGCGACCTTCACGTCGACCAGGCCGAGCGGCAGCGCGTCCTCGCGGATCGTGTCCTCGGTGATGTCGGTGGCGACGCCGCTGCTCTTCTTCGGCCACGACACCCACGCCGCGCCGGCGGGGAACACCGCGTCCTTGAGCTTCGGCAGCCGCGAGCGCAGCTCCGCCCGCGACGTCGCGAACTGCACGAGCACGTCGAGCCCCTTCCCGAGCCGCCGCGAGACGGTCACTCCGGGCGGGAGCTCGCCGAGGAGCTCGTCGAAGTGATCGGGCGCGCCCAGCCACGCCACCCGCGCCCCCTCCTTGACGCCGAGCTTCTTCGGGAGCGGGGTCCCGGAGTAGCCGGCGGGCCGGTCGGCCGTCACGGCCGGATCCCCCGCGTTCCGCAGCCGAGATCGGCGAGGACCGTGCGCTTGGCGGCGTCGAAGCGCGCGTCGGGGACCTCCTGCGCCCGCGGCCGCGCCTCGTCGACGACCTCCTTCGGCTGGATCAACATCGTCCTCACCGTCACCTGCTCCCCGTCGCGTGCATTCCGCAGCGACCGGCCCGCCGCCCAGGACCCGGAGTAGCAGTGGCGTCGGCGCGAGTGCGCGAACGGCTCGCCGGCGCCGAGGTCGTCGAGCCCTCCTCGCAGCTCGATGAACCCGCGCGTCCGGCCCGTCGACGCGCTCCGCGGAAACGCGCGGTCGAGGCGGACGAAGATGTGGAACTGCGTCGGGGCGTAGCGCCCGCTCCCGGGCACGACGATCACCTTCGGCCCCGCGACGACGCGGACGTCCGGCGCGGGGCGCGCCGGAGGCGTCGTGCGACGGTCCGCCGCGGGCTCCTCGGAGTCGCCGCACCCGACCAGCGCCGGCCCGACGAGCACCGCGGCGAGGCTCCTCGCGCGCCGGCTCACGCGGGATCGGCCACCCGCGCCGCCAGCTCGCCGATGACCTTCGAGAGCTGGCCTCCCTGCCAGGCGAGCGGGGACGAGCCTTCGTCCTCGACGCGCAGCTCCGCGCCGGGGATCCGCCGCGCGTACTCCTCCCCCACCTCGAGCGGGTGGCCGGGGTCGGCCTCGTCGCGGCTCGGGACCACGACCGTGGGCGCATCGATGCGTTCGAGCGCGTCCAACGACTCGAAGGGCTGCGAGCGCGGGACGCAGCGCAGCGCGTCGGCGACGGCCTCCGGGTGCTGGTGGCGCTCCAACCGCTGCCGGACGACCT
>DASZDF010000496.1:0-2108 GCA_035942275.1 Solirubrobacteraceae bacterium
CGGCGGCGGGACCGGCGGGGTGCGGGCGTGACGCCGGGGATCTCCGCCTCGCAGTAGGGGCAGAGCTTCCACTCGGGGTCGAGCGGCTTGCCGCAGTTGCCGCACGGGTCCTTGAGCTTGCGCAGGCAGCTCGGGCAGCGCAGGAAGTCCTGCTTGACCTCGAAGTCGCAGTGCGGGCACAGGGCGAAGCCGAGCTCGTGCATCCGGGCCTCGGCGGCCTGCATCTCGAGCTCGCGCTCGCGCACGTCGTCGAGGTACTCCGGCGGGCGGACGATCATGTAGACGATCGCGCCCACGAACGGGAAGAGGATCGCCGCCGCGGCGGCGCACCCGATCAGCATCGGGTCCGCGATCCGCCTGCGAGCGTCGGCGTACGTCCAGTACGCGAGCGCCAGGTAGATGACGACGAGGAAGAGGATCAGGAGGTTGACGGCCAGGTTCAGGCCATCGGACTCGATTCCGAAGACGGCGAGCATGCGCAGAGAGGCTAGAGGAAGACCCGGCCGAACAAGTAGCCAAGGGCGAAGAACACGAGGATCGTGACCGCCACGACGACGGCGACGATCGCGATCATGGTCAGCGCTGAGGGCGGCTCGTCGTTCACAGCGTGGAGCGCGGCTCCGTCGCGCCGCGGGGTCGGGCCAGGTCGGCGATGAGGTAGATCGATCCGGTCGCGAGGACCGCGCCCTCGGGACCGGCGAGGTCCTGCGCGAGGGCGAGCGCGCGGTGCGGGTCGGGCTCGACGATCGGGTCCATCTCGCTGCACGCGCCGCCCAGCTGCGCGGTCAGCGAGGCGAGCGTCGCGGGCGAGAGCGCCCGCGGGTTCGCGTTCGACGTGCAGACGACGGCGTCGGCGTGCGGCAGCAGCGCGCGGAGCATGGAGGTGGCGTCCTTGTCGTCGAGCACGGACAGCACGGTCACGAGCGGACGGTGCACGTCGCTCAGCGAGTCGGCCAGCGCGCGCATCCCGCCGGGGTTGTGGGCGCCGTCGAGGATGGTGAGCGGCTCCTCGTCGACCACCTCGAAGCGCCCGGGCACCCGGACCGCCGCGGCCGCCTGGCGGACGAAGTCGTCGTCGAGCGGGCCGATGAGCGCCTCGGCGGCTGCGCGCGCGGCCGCGAAGTTCCGCCGCTGGAACGTGCCGCGGGCGCCGATCTCGAGCGCCGGGTCGGAGTCGGCGGCGACGACGAGGCGCCCCGCCCCGGCGGCGTGGGCCTCGAGGAAGGCGTCCGGGTGCAGGTCGGCACCGAGCACGAGCGCGGAGCCGGGCCGCACGACCGCGAGCTTCTCCCTTGCGATGTCGCGGACCGTCGGGCCGAGCCAGCGCGTGTGCTCGAGGCCGACGTTGGTCAGGACCGCGACCTCGGAGGCGATGACGTTCGTCGCGTCCCACCGCCCGCCGAGCCCGGCCTCGACGACGGCGACCTCGACGCCCTGGCGCGCGAGCTCGCTGTACGCGGCGGCCGTGAGCGCCTCGAACTGCGTCACCCGGTCGCCGCCCACGAGGCCCCGGTCGACCTTCTCCGCCGCGCGGCGCACCCGTGCGATCGCGTCGGCGAAGTCCTCGGGCGCGAGGTCGGCGTCGCCGATGCGGATCCGCTCGCGGAAGGACACGAGGTGCGGCGACAGGTAGGCGCCGGTGCGCAGGCCGTGCGCCTCGAGGATCGCGGCCGTCATCCGCACGGTCGACGACTTCCCGTTCGTCCCGACCACGTGGACGGCCCGGAAGGCGTCCTGCGGCGAGCCGAGCACGGTGAGCAGGCGGCGCATGCGGTCCAGGCCGAACCGCATCCCGAACAGCTCGCGGTCGAGCAGCCAGCGCTCGGCGTCCTCGACGGCCCCGGCGCGCTCGCGAGCGGTCACAGCGCCTCAAGCTCGGCGCGCAGGCGCTCGAGCTTCTCCCGCTCGGCGGCGACGACCGCCTCCGGCGCCTTGGCGACGAACGCGTCGTTCGACAGCTTGCCCTCCGCGCGCGCGATCTCCCTCTCGATGCGCACGCGCTCGTCGGTCCTCTTGCGCTCCGCCGCGCCGAGGTCCACCCCGTCGGTCGCGAGCACGCCGACCGGGCCGAGCGGCGTCGGCACCGTGGCCGCCGGCTCGCCGCCGTC
>DASZDF010000497.1:0-9425 GCA_035942275.1 Solirubrobacteraceae bacterium
CTCGCGAGCGCGGCCCGGAGCGAGCGCGGCGGCCGCGGCGGCGCGTGCACGCGGTCGGGCACGACGTCGTCGGCGACGCCGAGGAAGCGCAGCGTGCGGCGGTACTCGCCGGCGGGATCGCGCACGCACTGCTCCTGCTGGAGCACGAGGATCCGCTCCGGCCCGACGGCGTCGCGCAGCGCGCGCAGCTGCGTCGCGTGGCGCAGGCGCCCGATGGCGTCGACGACGAACTGGTACGCCTCCTCCTCCCCGAGCGCGCGCCGCGCCTCGGCGATCCGGTCGCGGTACTGCTCGACCGGGTCGCGCAGGAGCACGAGGAGCCTCGCGTCGGGCGCCGCGCGGCGCAGCAGGACCGGCGTCCAAGGCTCGTGGAGGTAGCCCGGCGTCCACTCGCCGGCGACCTCGCCGGGGCCGGCGCGGAAGCGCGCGTGGTAGGCCGCGACGTCGGCCTCGGTCATCTCGCGCAGGCAGAACTCCGTGAAGAACCCGAGCTCCCTCCGCCGGCCCACCGGGCCGCGCACGCGCGGGTGGCGGAGCAGCAGGCCGTGCCACCAGGCCGTCGCCGCGCCGAGGACGCCGACCCCGATGTAGCCGGGCGGGCTAGCCACGCGCGAGGTGGGCGAAGTTGGGCCAGAGGGAGACGTCGAGCCCCGGCGCCAGTGCCGTCAGCCGCTCCACCTCGGGTTCGAGCGCGCGCAGCAGCGCCTCCTCGAGGTCGGGCCACAGCTCGACCTTGCGGCCCTCGGTCGACGTGCCGCGCGCCTCCTCGAGGCCCTCCGGCTCGTGGGCGGTGGGAAGGCCGAGGAAGCGCAGCGTCCGCTCGTACTCGGCGCGGCCGTCGCGGCGACAGCGCTCGTACTGGAGGACGAGGATGCGCTCCGGCTCGAAGTGGCGGTGCAGGCGCTCGAGCTGGGTGGCGAACCGGCCGCGGTCGACCGCGTCGATCGCGTTCAGCGCGGCCGGCCCGCCGGGCACCCGCTCGCGGCGGTGCGCGAAGCCCGAGCGCAGGCGCTCGATCGGGTCGCGCAGCATCACCAGAAGGCGCGCGTCGGGCGCGGCGCGCTTCAGCAGCGGCGGGGTCCAGGGATCGAACATGTAGCGCGGCGTCCATTCCGCCGCGAGCTTGCGCGGACGGCGCCGGAACAGGTCGTGGTAGGCGTCGACGTCAGCGTCGCCCATCTCCGCGGCGCAGAAGCGGTCGAAGAAGTGCAGCTCCTTGCGCCGGCCGCGCGGGGGCGTGATCCGCGGGTGGCGCAGCAGCGTGCGGAACCACCAGGTCGTCCCGCAGCGCTGCGCCCCGACGCCGACGAAGTCGGGCGGTCCCGTCACGAAGCCGCGGCCTGCCACGGCCGCGACGCTACACGGCGGCGGCGTCGCTCTCGACGACGCGCTTGATCTCCTCGATGGCGTCCCAGTCGTCGACGTGCATGCCGGCGGTCGTCCGGCCGGCGCCGTCGCGCCAGAAGGCGCGGAACGGACGGCTGTCGAGCGTGCCGCGGAGCACCAGCCGGTCGCCGGGCGCGTGCAGCCCGGCGTACTCCATCCCGACGTCGTACTGGTCGGAGAAGAAGTACGGCAGCCGGTCGTACGGCGCGCCGCGGTCGAGCATCGACCGCCCCGCCGCGACGCCCTGGTTGAGCGCGTTGGCCCAGTGCTCGACGCGGACGTGCCGGCCGTAGCGCGGATGGAACGCGGACGCGACGTCGCCGGCCGCGAAGACGTCGGGGTCGCTCGTGCGCAGCAGCTCGTCGACGACGATGCCGTCCTCGACGTCGAGCCCGCCGGCGACGCCGAGCCGCGTGTCCGGCGCGACGCCGACGCCCACGACCACGGTCGAGCACTCGACCGGGTGCCCGTCGGCGAGGCGGATCCGCTCGACCCGCCCGTCGCCCTCGATCGCCTCCACGCGTGCGCCCGTCACGACGTCGACGCCGTGCTCGCGGTGGACGCCCGCGTAGAACCCGCCGAGCTCCGGCCCCAGGACGCGCTCGAGCGGCGTCGCCCCGGACTCGAGCAGGGTCACCTCCGCGTCCAGGGCGCGGGCGCTCGCGGCGACCTCGCACCCGATCCACCCGGCGCCGACGATCGCGACGCGCGCGCCCGCGCCGAGGCGCTCGCGCAGGACGTCGGCATCGGCCAGCGTGCGCAGGACGAGCACGCCGTCGAGGTCGATCCCCTCGATCGGCGGGCGGCGGGGGACCGCGCCCGTCGCGATCAGCAGGCGGTCGTAGCGCAGGCTGCGCCCGCCCGCGAGGTCGAGCCGGTGCCCGGCGGCGTCGAGCTCGGTCGCGAGGACCCCGATCTCCAGCTCGATCTCGTGCTCGTCGTAGAACGAGCGCGGATGCACGTAGGCGTCCTCGCGCGGGCTGTCGCCCGTCAGGTACTTCTTCGAGAGCGGCGGTCGCTCGTAGGGCAGCTCCGGCTCCGCGCCGACGAGGACGACGCGCCCCTCGAACCCCTCCTCCCGCAGCGTCTCGGCCGCCTTCGCGCCGGCCAGCCCGCCGCCGGCGATCACGAACGTCTCACGCTCAGACACGGCTTCCTCCCGTCAGTGCCAGGAACTCCTGGCGCGTGCGCTGGTCGTCGCGCACGAGCCCGTGCAGCGCGGACGTGACCGTCCGCGCGCCCGCCTTCTGCACGCCGCGCAGCGACATGCACATGTGCTCGGCCTCGATGACGACGCCCACGCCCTTCGGACGCAGGTGGTCGTCGAGCCACCGCGCGACCTCCGTCGTCAGCCGCTCCTGCACCTGGAGGCTGCGGGAGAACAGCTCGACGACGCGCGCGAGCTTCGACAGCCCGATGATCCGGTCGCCGGGCAGGTAGCCGACGTGCGCGACGCCGACGAACGGCAGCAGGTGGTGCTCGCACAGCGAGTGGAACGGGATCCCGGTGGCGACGACGAGCTCGTCGTAGCCGCCGTCGTTCGGGAACGTCGTCGGCGTGAACGTCGCCGGCGTGAGCAGCTCGGCGTACATCCGCGCCATGCGCCGCGGCGTGTCGCGCACGCTCTCGTCGGTCAGGTCGACGCCCAGGGCCTCGAGCAGGTCGTGCCCGGCGCGGGCCGCCGCGTCGGGGTCGACTTCGGCCCGGCCGCGCGGAGGCGGGACGGGGAGATGGGTGAGTGCTTCGGTCACGCGGCTGTTCGCGCGCGCCGGGCGGCGGTTCTTACGTCGCGGGCTTGTCTAACGCCCGCGCAGCAGGCCCAGGCGGATCAGCGTGCGCCGCAGCTCGGTGCGGCGCGCCACGACCTCGCGCGACGCCACCGCGGCCACCGTGACGCGCCCGCCGCTGACGCCGTACACGCGCGAGCGCCCGACGAGGTACAGGCCGCGCGCGAGGCGCCGCTCGTGGAAGCTGCGCCGCAGCTTGCGCACCGAGTCGCCCGGCACGACTCGAGCGGCGACGCGCGGGCTCGACGTGGCGATCAGCCGCGCGCGCCCGGCGCGCGAGAACACGACCGCCGCGTTCCCGCCGCCCTCGACGCAGTAGCGGACCGACCCCGTGCCCGGGCGCTGCGGCGGCCCGCCGCGCAGCGCGACCGTCGCCCGGTCGTCGGCGAGGCGGAACGGCCCGACCGCGCGGGCGGTGATCGCGAGCGGCGTGGGCAGGCACGCGCGCGGCGGCAGCGGGGGCGGGACGTCCGCGGTCGGCGCCGGCGGGCCCTCCCCGGTGGCCGGCCCGCCGGGCGCCGGCGTGTCGAAGCGGCGGACGTCGCCGGAGTTCGAGTTGCCGTCGAGGAACGTCGAGGACGAGATCTCGTTCGCGTGCGGGCCCTTGTAGCGCAGGACGTAGAGCCCGTTGCGCAGGTCGATCGCGTAGATCAGACCGTCCTTGACGATCGGGAAGCTCCACATGACGACCTTGTCCTCGCCGGAGCTCAGCGCGGGGTCCTCGAGCTGGACCGCCGGCAGCGGCTCGGGGATGAACTCGCCCGCCGGCTTCGGCCGCGCGGGGTCGGAGAGGTCGATCGCCTGGAGCCCGGCCGAGTGCCACGTGAGGATGGCCAGGTTGCGCGTCAGCGTCGGGTTGTGCGACGCGAAGCTCGAGAAGTTCTCGCGCGTCTGGGAGACCGTCTCGCAGAACTTCTCCTCGTTGACCGGCAGCTTGTACTCGGCCGCGACGACGGGTGCATCCTCGCGCGCGATGTCGATCGTCCGCACCCAGCCCCACGGGCAGCCGTGGTCGGGGAGGAGCGCGCCGATCTTGCCGTAGACCTCGTCGGTCGTCAGCGCGTACGTCGTCCCCGGGATCTTGATCGCGCTGTGCGCGCCCGGGTTGGTCCAGAACACGCGCTTGTCGACGGGCGTGACGAGCCGGACCTCCGGCTCGGGCCGGTTCTCGGCGAAGTCGGACGTGTCGGCGACGAGGAACCCGCCGCCGAGGTAGGCGAGGTACGCACGCTTGCCGTCGTAGGAGACGGTGAGCGAGTGCAGGCGGTTGTCGCGCTGCGGGTTGCCGATCCGCGTCGTCCACTTCTCGATCTCGGGGAAGTCACCCTGCCGCGCCTTGGAGATGTCGGTGACGATGAGGTTCTCGCGCCCGCTCGCGTCGTTGCTCGGGGTCGTCTGGTACAGGAGCACGCGGCTCGGTCGCTCTGGGTCGGTCCAGATGAAGAACTCGTGCGGCGTCTGGGGCTGGTTGCGCGAGGGGAGGTAGGTGGAGACGAGCTTCGGGGCCGCGGCGTTCTCGCCCGTGATGTCGTAGAAGCGGTAGTTCGAGGTGACGCCCGGCGCGAGCCCGACGGTCGTCGCCGCGCTCGCGCACCCGTGGATGATCTCGCTGCACCCGTGGTTGAGCACGATCAGCAGGCCCTTGTCCGGGAGGATGCGCAGCTCGCGCGACGACTCGCCGGGGTTCCCCGCGGTGGGGCGGCCGATCTCGTTGACGACCTTCGGCGCCGCCGGGTTCGAGATGTCGACGACGAACACGCCGGTGTTCGGCTCGGGGCCGTCGGTGCGCGAGCCGACGTACGCGTAGTTGCCGTGGACCGCGAGCGCGGCGTTCATGCCGCGGCTGCGCAGCGGGTCGTGCCCGACGAGCTCGAAGCCGCCGGGGGCGCCCTGGAGCAGGCTCTCGAACGTGCGGTCGCGGGTGCCGGGAGGCGGCTGGACGAGCGGCAGCCCGAGACGCGAGAGGGCCGGCTCGAGGAGGTCGGGCGAGTGGTCCTCGATCCCGTGGCCGTACGAAGCCGCCGGGACGATGCACGCGACCGCGCAGGCCGCGACAGCCAGCTTCCTCCTCACGGTGGCTTGCGTACCCCGAAAAGCGGAGGATTCAACGCTGTGGGTCGGCGCGAGCGCAGGCGGGTACGGTCTCACGTGTGCCCGCCGCCGAGGTCCTCGATGCAACGTGGCGCGCCGTGCCGGAGACCGTGCCCACCGCGCGGCACGCCGTCCGCGCGTACCTGAGCGCCGCCGAGACGAGCGACCCGCCGTCGAGCGACATCGCGCTCGCCGTGTCGGAGGCCGTCACGAACGTCGTCCAGCACGCCTACGCGCAGGACGATCCCGGCTCGGTCCGCGTGCGGGTGGAGATCCACGAGCGCGAGGTCGAGGTCATGGTCCAGGACGACGGCGCCGGCGTGGTCCCGCGGCCGGACTCGCCGGGCATCGGGCTCGGACTGCCCCTGATCGCGACGATCAGCGAGCGCTTCGACGTCCGGAAGCGTCGCGGCGGCGGCACCCGCGTGTGCATCTGGTTCCTCCTGGATCCGGACGCCGCGACCCTCGACGACTGATCCTGGCGCCGGATCGGTGTTTCGCGGCCGCCTCCGGGCGGGCACGCTCGTTCCAACGTGCTGCGTTCCGACCGACGAGCCACGGACGGCGATGCCCTCGCCGACGCGTTCCTCCGCGCGGAGGGGTCGCTGTGCTTCGACGACCTCGTCGAGGCCACCCCGAACGCGGACGTCGGCGACGTCTCGGCGTGGCTCGGCCACGCCCTTCAGGAGGGGCTCGTCGAGGAGATCCGGGCCGAGCTGGGCGCGCCGCGCTGCTTCCGGCTGCGCTCCCGCGGGCGCCGGATCATGACCCTGGCTCGCCGCGCCGACGGCTAGCCCGCGCCCCTGCGGTCACGCGCGTGAGCGCTTCCTGATCTGATTCGTGGGCACGATGGTGCCCGCCACCGACGATCTGGACGCCCGACCCACGCTTCGCGCCGGCTGGCCCGTCCTCGGCGAGGTCGTCGCGAACCTCGACACCGACGTCCTGCACGTGATCCTCGCGCCGCGCGCGGCCGAGGCGCGCGTGACCGACGTCGTGATCCTCGACCCGTCGGACCCCGGCTCGGTGCGGGCGGGCGCGATCGTCCTCGGCGTCGGGGTGTCCGGCAGCGAGGGGGACGCGATCGCGCTCGCGGACCGCGCCGGGCGGGCCGGCGTCGCCGCGGTCGTGCTGCGCGTCGAGGGCGACGTCCACCCGCGCGTCGTGGCGATCGCCGAGTCGCACGAGCTCGCGCTCCTCACCGTGCCGCCGGAGATGCCGTGGGGCCAGGTCTACTCGCTGCTGAGGACCGCGATGGTGCCCGGCGCGCGGGGCGACGCCGAGGCCGCCGGGGTCGCCGCCGGCGACCTCTTCGCGCTGGCCGACGCCATCGCCGCGGCGGTCGGTGGCCCGGTGACGATCGAGGACCCGCAGTGGCGCGTGCTCGCCTTCTCGAACCTCGGGCACGAGATCGACGAGACGCGCCGCCAGGTCATCCTCGGGCGCGGCGTCCCGCCGGTGTGGCAGCAGCGACTGGAGGACGCGAGCGTCGCCCGGGCGCTCCGCGCCGGCGAGGGCGTGGTGCGCTTCGACGGCGGCGGCGACCCTTCGCTCGCGCCGCGGATGGCCGCGCCGGTGCGCGCCGGGAGCGAGCTGCTGGGGTCGATCTGGGTGGCGGAGGCCGGGACGCCCTTCGGCGAGGACGCCGAGGCCGCGCTGCTCAGCTCCGCGCGCCTGGCCGCGATCCACCTGATGGCGCACCGCGCGACCGAGGACATCCGGCGCCGCACCCGCGGCGCGTTCGTCCGCGAGGTGCTCGACGGGCGCATCCCGCGCGGCCGCGCCGCCGACGGATGGCCGCTGCGCACGCGCGGCAGCTTCACCGCCCTCGTCTTCAGCGCGCGGTCGGCGACCGAGCTCGTCGGCACGCTCGACGCCGAGCGCGTGCTCAGCGTGATCACGCTCTACTGCGAGGACGTCGACGCGGACGCCATGTGCGCGCTCGTCGACGACCGGTTCTGGGCGCTGATCCCGGGCGAGCGCCGCGCGGGCCGCGAGCGCACGGTCGGCGTCGCCGAGAAGATCGTCGAGCGGGTCGAGCGGGCGATCGGCGTGCGGCTCGCCGCGGGCGTCGGGATGACGGTCTCCGACGTCGCCGAGGTCCCGCGCTCGCGCCGCTCCGCCGAGCAGGCGCTGAAGGTCATCGCCGAGCGCGAGGGCCTCGGCCCCGTCGCGCACATCGACGATGTCCGCGCCCACGCCGTGCTCTCCGAGCTGCTCCACCTCGCCGAGGCCGAGCCCGGCCTGCTCGCCGGCAACGTGGAGAGGCTCGTCGCCCACGACGCGCAGCACGGCACGGAGTACGTCGAGACGCTGCGCGTCTACCTCGAGTGCTGGGGCGACGCCGCCGAGGCGGCGCGCCGCCAGGGCGTGCACGCGAACACGCTGCGCTACCGCGTCAAGAAGCTCGTCGAGCTGTCGGGGCTCGACCTCGACGACCCGGACGAGCGGTTCGTCGCCGAGCTCCAGCTGCGCCTGCGCGGCGACCTCGGCGCGCGCGGCCGGTGAGTGTGGGTTCGGCCAACCGCGAGGCACCGATTTCGTAGCGCAGAACAAGCGCGGCCTGGAGTCCGAGGTGTGATCCTTCCGGGCGTGGGAGCGCTGCTGCTCGCCTTCGTGTGCCTCCTCGTCCTCGCGGCGCCCGCGGCCGCGGCCGAGGTCGAGACGCTGCCGTTCGAGGCGAAGGCCGAGGACGGCACGACGCTGCGCGGCCACGTGTTCCTCCCGAAGGGCGCGCCGCGCCCGCTCCCGACCGTCCTGCACCACAGCCCCTACCTGGGCGGCGCCGACGTCAACAGCGAGGAGTTCGCGACGAACGAGGACGCCGCGATGCTCCTCGACGCGGGCTACGCGGTGGCGGCGACGAACATGCGCGGCACCGGGCGCAGCGAAGGCTGCATGCGCTTCGGCGACGAGGTCGAGTGGCGCGATGTCGCCACCGTCGTCGAGACGCTCGCCGCGCAGCCGTGGAGCAACGGCCGCGTGGGGATGCACGGCCACAGCTATCCGGCGTGGACCCAGTTCATGGCCGCCGCCGCCCGGCCCCCCGCGCTCAAGGCGGCCGTGGCGACGAGCGGCGTCACCGACCTGTGGAGCCTCCTCGGCCGTCGCGGCGCCCCGCTGACGGGCGGCCTGGGGACCGGCTTCCCGATCGCGTTCACCGCCGTCGCCGGGCACACGCCGCCGTACGGCTTCCAGCAGGCGTGTCCCGAGATGGTCCAGTCCTACCGCGACAACGCGCAGCTCACGGTCGACGGCGACCGGACGCCGTACTACCAGGCCCGCGACCTGCGCGAGCGCCTCACGGGCACGCCGGTCCCGATGATGACCACGATCGGGATCATCTCGGGGGTCAACGACGGGCACATCCTGCAGCTCGACGACATGTGGCAGCGCCTGCGCCCCGACCGCACCCGCTTCGTGCTCGGGCAGTGGTCGCACGAGACGCCGGCCTCCCACAAGGAGGGCTG
Source organism: Solirubrobacteraceae bacterium (assembly GCA_035942275.1). Taxonomy (GTDB): domain Bacteria; phylum Actinomycetota; class Thermoleophilia; order Solirubrobacterales; family Solirubrobacteraceae; genus CADCVT01. Next base: position 8,735 of record DASZDF010000497.1, read on the forward strand.
GAAGGACCAGGTCCTCGCCTGGTACGACCACTACCTCCGCGACGGCCCGAACCGCGTGCCGGGGGGCGTCGTCGAGTACCAGGACGACACCGACGCCTGGCACACGACCAACCGCTGGCCGCCGCCCTCGCGGACGCAGACCGTGCACCTCTCGGGCTCGGAGGTCGTGCCCGACGGCGAGCCGGTCGAGCCCGTCGACGAGGTCTTCCAGTCGGCCGACAACGACCCGGGGCTGAGGACGGACGAGCCCGACGAGAAGACGCGGCTCTACAACTCGACCTGCGGCCCGCACCAGGCCCTCTTCGTCTCGCGGCCGCTGGCGGAGGACGCCCTGATCGCCGGCTACGTCGACGTCGACCTCGAGCTGACGAGCACGCTTCCCGGCGGCAACCTGTCGGTCTTCTTCTGGCGCACGGGCGGCGCGGGGACGTGCCCCGACCAGAGCGCGACGTGGTTCGGCCGCGCGCTGATGGACCTCCGCCACTGGGAGACGCCCGGGCGGAGCCGGGACTTCCCGGTGGCGACGCCGACGCGCGTCACGCTGCGCAGCCATCCGCTCGCCGGGGTCGTGCGCAAGGGCGAGCGGATCGTCATCGCGATCGGCGGCGGCTCGTCGGAGATCGAGCCCGACGCGCGCCATCCGGCGATCAGGATCACCGGCGGGAGCTTTGGCCTGCCCGTGCACACCGGC
>DASZDF010000498.1:0-1691 GCA_035942275.1 Solirubrobacteraceae bacterium
GGCGGTGGCGGCGCGGGCGGCGGCCAGCGCCCGCAGGGCAGCGCGCCGCGCATGCTCAGCGTCCGCGTCAGCCCGACCAGCATCGTCCGCGGTCGCCGCAGCCGGATGCGCGTGCGGGTGGTCACGAACTCCGCCCGCTGCCTTCCCGCCACCGTCCGCGTCGGGAGGCGCTCCGCGCGCACCGACGCGCAGGGACGCGCGACGCTCGTCGCGCTCGTCCGCTACCTGCCGCGCCCGCGGCTGCGGGTGCACTCGCGCTGCGGGACGACGGAGCTGAGGCTCCGCACGCGCCGCCGGTAGGAGCGGTCCGGCACGCCCATCATCATCTGGGCGTGCCGCCGACCGCGTTCGCCACGCGCGACCCCCTCGACCCCCAACCCGTCGCGGTCCACTACCCGCGCCCGTCCCGGCTCGCGGAGCCGCTCGACGTCAAGCCGGCGCCCGCCGCCGAGGCGGCCGAGGCCCTCGGGCTCGAGACCGTCGGCGACCTGCTCCTCCACCTGCCGCGCGCGTCCGGCGAGGCGCGGACGGTGGGCGAGCTGCAGCCCGACGAGACCGCGACCGTCCTCGTGGAGGTCCGCACCATCACGTCGCGGCCGGTGCGACGACGCGGGATGAAGCCACTGGTCGAGGCGACGGTCGCGGATGCCACCGGGGTCATGAAGGCGACGTTCTTCAACCAGCCGTGGCTCGAGCGCCAGTACCGGCCCGGCACGCGGCTGATGCTGCTCGGCAAGTACCAGGGCCGCAACCGCTTCCGGGTCAACGCGCACGCGCGCAGCGAGGTGGTCGGCGCCGTCGGCGGCGAGGTCTCCGCGTACCCGGCCACGAAGGGGATCACCTCGACGCAGATCGCCGCGCTCGTGCAGACGCACGGCGGGTTCGCGGCCGACTTCGCCGACCCGCTCCCGGGCCGGCTGCGCGCGGCGGAGCGGCTGCCCGACCGCCCCGCCGCCGTGTTCGCCGCCCACTTCGGCGACCGCGAGGGCGGGCGCCGGCGCCTCGCGTTCGACGAGCTGCTCGTCGACCAGATCGTCCAGCTCCGCCTGCGCGACGAGCACCGCGAGCGCATCGGCGCGCCGCCGCTTCGCGACCCGCCGTCGCTCACGCGCCGCTGGCTCGACGAGCAGCTCCCGTTCACGCCCACCGGCGACCAGCAGCGGGCGCTGGAGGAGGTCGACGCCGACCTCGCGCTCGCGCGCCCGATGCAGCGGCTGCTCATGGGGGAGGTGGGCTCCGGCAAGACCGTCGTCGCGCTCTACGCGATGCTGCGCGCCGTCGAGCACGGGACGCAGGCCGCGCTCATGGCGCCGACGGAGACGCTCGCCGAGCAGCACTTCGCGACGGTCCAGTCGCTCATGCCCGGCGGGATGGTGCCGGTCGCGCTGCTCACCGGCTCGACGCCCGCCTCGCGCCGCAACGACGTGCTGAGCAAGCTCGCGACGGGCGAGCTCGGCCTCGTGGTCGGCACGCACGCTCTGATCGAGGAGGCGGTCGAGTTCGCGCGGCTCGCGGTCGCGGTGGTCGACGAGCAGCATCGCTTCGGCGTGCGCCAGCGGGCGGCGCTCGACGCGAAGGCCCCGCCCGGCCTGGCGCCGCACGTCCTCCACATGACGGCGACGCCGATCCCGCGCACGCTGCGCCTCGCCTCGTTCGGCGCGCTCGACTACACGACGCTGCGCGAGCTGCCG
>DASZDF010000499.1:0-6619 GCA_035942275.1 Solirubrobacteraceae bacterium
GTCCACCTCATGCGGCTGCACGGTCTGGCGCACCTCGCCGTCGAGGTCGACACCCACCGGCCCTACGAGCTCGGCCCGTTCGTCGTCACGTTCGTCCCCAGCCGCCACTCGAAGCTGCTGTTCGGCCGCAAGGTCCCGATGGACGGCGAGCTGACGTGCGACCACCTCGACGCCCTCGCGCCGAGCAGCTACAAGTGCGGCGCGGTCTACGGGATCCGCATCGACGTCGCGGGCGTCTCGCTCTACCACCACGGCAGCGCGAACCTCGACGACCGCGAGCTGCGCGACGGCCCTGTCGACGTGTTCCTGGCCGGCGTCGCGGGCCGCAGCGTCACGCCGCGCTACTGGGAGCGGATCCTGCCGCGGCTCGACCCGCGCATCGTCGTCCCCACGCACTACGACAACTTCTTCTCGCCGCTCGGGCGTCCGCAGGACTTCGTCAGGGGAGTGCACCTGGCCGACGTCCCCCGCGAGGTGCGGCACGTCGCGCGCGACGCACGCGTGGCGGTCCTACCGCGCATCGACGCATGACCCTCCGCCGGCTGGTTCTCCTCGCCGGAGTCCTGACTGGTCTGGCCTTCGCGGTCGCGGCGCGTGGGGGCGACCCCGCCGATGGCCCCGAGACCAACGCGACGACGCCGCCGACGACTGCCGCGGCCCGGGAGCCGCCGCCCGCCGAGGAGGCGCGGCAACCGGCCGAGGTCCCCGCTGCGCAACGCGGCTCATCACGCCGTCGCGGCCCATGGCGGTTCGCGCGGACGCCGGTCGTCGTGCTGACGCAGCCCACACGGCCGACCCGCGCGTACACCGTGTACTCCGGCTCAACCGCCGCGTCGTGAAGCGGAACCGGCTGGTCGTGTCGCTCAACGGCATCACGACCTACGACGTGACCGGCGTCGGCTACGACAGCGGGGGACCGCGCGGTTGCTATACGCGCGTGTTCGACAACTTCCGTGCGTATCCGCGCTCGCTCCGGCGCGCGCGTCCGGAGGACTGGATGACCGTGCGGCTGGCGTTCCGTCGCCCGCGGGGGGTCGTTGCGGATCCGCGTACCGCTCGTGCTCGGGCGGCCGGAGGGCCCGGTCGCGGACGAGGTCTGGGCGGACGCGCTGGGCTGTCGCTAGCGGGCGAGCCGACCGATGACGAGCATGAGCAGGCGGCACGCCGTCAGCGCGGTCAGGCCGTTCACGTCGCGCGAGGGGAGGAGCTCGACGATGTCGGCGCCGACGATCCGGCACTCGCGCCCGAGGTGGTCGACGATCGCCGCGACGTCGCGGAACGACAGCCCACCGGGCTGCGGCCAACCGGTGCCGGGCGCGACCGACGGGTCGAGGCCGTCGCAGTCGATCGAGAGCAGGACGTCGCCGCCGGCGGGCAGCTGCTGCACCAGCCAGGCGACGCCGTGGCGATGGACGTCGGCGGCCGGGATCAGGCGGCTGCCCGCGGCGCGCGCCGCCTCGACCTCGGCCGACCGCGACCCGCCGATGCCCCGCAGCCCGATCTGCGTGAGGCTCACGACCTCCGGCAGCTCGAGCATCCGCCGGGCGGGGCTCGAGCGCCCTTCGCGCTCCCCGTCGACCTCGTCGCGGAAGTCCAGGTGCGCGTCCACGGTGACGACGTCGAACCGCCGGTGGCGCTTCGCGACCGCCCTCGCCAGCATCGGCGGGATCGAGTCATCGCCGCCGATGACGAGCGGGACCGCGCCCGCGGCGACGATGGGCTCCAGCGCCGCCCGCGCGCGCTCCGCGTTGCCGCGACCGTCGCCGAACGTGAACGGCACGTCGCAACAGTCGACGACCCGCAGCGGCCGGCCGTCGAGCAGCGGCCCGCCGAGGTCGAAGTCATGGTGATCGAGGTCCTCGACGAACACCTGACTCGCCGCCCGCACCGCCGAGGGAGCGTTCGCGAGATCCCGCTGCTCGTCGTCGACCTCGTACGCGACGCCGTGGGGGATGCCGAGCACCGCCGCCAGCGCGTCCCCGAGCGCATCCGGGTCCGCCGGCGGGAAGCCCAGGAAGCGGGCCCGGTCCGTCATACCGGCGGCCCCCAGTCCCGGCCCAGCGCCTCGCGCAGCGCGGTCACGTGCTTCGCCCCGATGCGCCGTGCGAGCTCCCGCTCGAGGTCCGCGAAGGCCGCGCGCGCCGCAGCGACGTTCTCGCGGCCGCGGTCGGTGAGGACGACGCGCTTCGTGCCTCCGCCCGCGTCCTCCAGCTCGACGAGGCCCAGCTCGCGCAGCTCGCCCACCGTCTGATGCACGGCCTGGCGCGTGACGCCCATGCGCCGCGCGAGCTCCGACGGCCGCGTCCCGGTGTCGAGGTCGAGGTGGGCGAACAGGTGCGAGTGGGGGGCGCGGATGCTCCAGCCCTCCGCCTCCAGGCGGGCGAGCAGCCCGGCCTCGAACCACTTGACTCCGGCGAGCAGCTGGGCGGGGAGAGACGTCATCGCGGCGTAAGTCTACTTGACAATCTCCGTCAAGCTGCTTTACGCTCCGCGCCATGACCACCACCACCACCGAGACCCTCACCGTCACGATCGACGCCCCGCCGGAGCGTGTCACCGCCGACCTCGCGGATCCGGCCGCCCATCCCGAGTGGGCGACCGAGTTCTTCGCGGGCAAGGCGGAGCCGCTCGGTGACACGGAGGCACGCGTCCGCATCCCGATGATAGGCGGCGACGCGCGCCTGCGGGTCGAGGCGGACGTCCCGCGCGGCATCGTCGACCTCTACCTCGCTCCGGCGGACGCGCCGTACGGCCCGGCCCTGCCCGTGCGGGTCGTGCCGAACGGCGAAGGCGCCGACGTCCTGTGGACGCTCGCTCGCCAGCCGGGGATGCCGGACGAGGCCTGGGACGCCGCGCTCGCGTCGATGCGTCGCGAGCTCGACGTCCTCAGGCGGCGCCTCGAGGGCTGAGGCGACGGTCACGCGGCGACCTCCCGCCGCGTGATCCGCCAGGTGCCGATCAGCAGCGGCAGCAGCATCCAGATCGCGAGCGCGGTGCCGGCGTGCGCCCACTGCGTGGCGCTCATGACCTCCTGGGGCATCGGCCCGAGGGCGAGGCGCGTGTCGAGCCACGGCGCGGCGTCGGCGAAGAGCGACAGCGTCGCCACGCCGGTCCACGCGATCGGCAGCGCGAACAGCGCGACGATCGCGGGGGCCGAGGCGAGTACGACCATGCCGAACGCCACGCCGGTGAGCATCCCGCCGCCGAGGTAGACGGCGGACTGGCCGATCAGGGGCGCGACGCCGGACCAAGTGCCGTCGACGCCCGGCGAGGCCACGAGCACGCCCGCCGCGACGACGCCGACGCTGACGGCGAGCATGCCGAACGTGAGGACGAGGCTGGCGACGAGCTTGGCGGCGACGACGCGCGAGCGCGCGGGGACGAGCGCGAACGTGATCATCCCGGTGCGCTGGGACCACTCCGAGGTCACGAGCAGGATGCCCGCGATCGGCAGCAGGACGGCCGCCGGCTTCAGGCCGACGTCGAGCATGGAGGCGAAGGTGTGGTCGGGCGCGTCGCCGACGACCGAGCGGACGATCACGACGAGCGCGGTGAGTGCGACGGTGCCGGCCTGCAGCCAGAAGCCGGCGCGGGTGTCGACGATCTTGCGCAGCTCGACCGCGACGAGACGGCCGAGGCCGGGGCGGGCATGGACGCCGGTGACGTCCAGGCGGGTCGGTGCGGTGAGGGTGGTGGCGCTCATGCTGCGGCTCCTGTCAGCTCGGCGTGGTCGGTGGCGGTCAGCTCGAAGAAGAGGCGCTCGAGGCCCGCGTCCTCGGCCGGGACGAGACGGCGCAGCACGACGCCCTCCGCCATCGCGGCGCGGGCGACGACCTCGGGCTCGGCGTCGACGAGCCGCCGGCCGCCGTCGGCCGGGTGGGCCGCGAGGCCCGCGCGGTGAAGCGCGGCGTCGAGCGCGGCGAGGTCGTCGGCCTCGACGAGGCTCCCGGAGTCGGTCAGCAGCTCGGCGGGCGTCCCCTGCGCCTGGATCCGCCCGTCGCCGATGATGATCATCCGGTCGGCGACGGCCTCGACCTCGGGCAGCAGGTGCGACGAGAGCAGCACGGTCCCGCCGCGGTCGGCGAAGCCCAGCAGCAGCCCGCGCATCCAGCGCATGCCCTCGGGATCGAGCCCGTTGGCGGGCTCGTCGAGGATTAGGACCTCCGGGTCGCCGAGCAGCGCGTGGGCGAACCCGAGGCGCTGGCGCATCCCGAGCGAGTACTGGCCGACCCGCTTGCGGGCCGCCGTCTCGTCGAGGCCGACCATCTCCAGCAGCGCGTCGACGCGCTGCATCGGGACGCCCATCGTCTGCGCGGAGACGGCGAGCGCCTCGCGGCCGCGGCGGCCGGCGTGCTGCGCCGACGCGTCGAGCAGGATCCCGACCCGCCGGCCGGGGTTCGGCAGGTCGCGGTAGCGCTGCCCGAGGATGCGGGCCTCGCCGCCGTCCGGCTCGGACAGGCCGACGAGCATCCGCATCGTCGTGCTCTTGCCCGCCCCGTTCGGGCCGAGGAAGCCCGTGATGGTGCCCGGCTCGCAGCGGAACGTGACGTCGGAGACGACGCTCCGCCCGCCGAGTCGCTTGGTGAGTCCTTCGGTTTCGATCATGTCGGCAGACTCGCGTCCGGCGGGGCCGCCGCCCACGGCCCGTGGGCTACGGTCGCCGCGCCCTCGGGCGGTGGCCGTCACCGACTTTGGTAGGGGGTCGGGGCCCCGGCGCTCGCCTAGCCTTCGTCCCGATGGCTCCCGCGGCGACCGCACGCTTCACCGGCTGGATCCGCTCCGCGCTGCCGGACGTCGTCGCCGACCCGCCGGACCAGGAGCGCGGGCCCCGCGATCGCGTGTGGAGCGCGGCGGCGTACCTGGTCGCGTTCGTCATCGCCGCCGCCACGCTCGTCGACACCTGGCACCAGCACCCGGCCTGGCTGCGCCCCGTCGCGATCGCGGTCGGGATCGGCGCGCTCGTGTCGCTGCGCTGGCGGCGAACCCATCCCGGGGCCGTGGGCATCGGCATCGGCGTCGTCTCGCTCGTGATCATCACGGCCTCGGGCGCCAACCTCGTCGCCGCCTTCAACGCGGCGGTCAGGGCGCGCGGTCGCGACCTCGCCATCGTCGCCGCCCTCACGGTCGGCTGGAGCCTCGCGAATCCCCTCCTCTATCCGCCGGACATCGACTACGCGTTCGACGCCGGGGCGAGCCTGCTGATGGCCGCGGTCGCGGTCGGCTGGGGGCTCTTCGTGCGCGCGCGCCGGCAGCTCGTGCAGTCGCTGCGCGAGCAGGGCGACCGCGCCGCCGACGAGGCGCGCGCCGCCGAGCGCCGGCGGATCGCGCGCGAGATGCACGACGTCCTCGCCCATCGCCTCTCGCTGCTCTCCGTCCACGCCGGCGCGCTCGAGTTCAACCCCGACGCCCCGGCCGAGGAGGTCGCCGAGGCGGCCGGCGTGATCCGCGAGAGCGCGCGCGCCGCGCTCGACGAGCTGCGCGGCGTGATCGGGATCCTGCGCGAGGACGCCGGCGAGAGCCTCACGCAGCCGCCGCAGCCGACGCTCGCGGACCTCCCCGCGCTCGTCGAGGAGTCGCGGGCCGCGGGGATGCGGATCGCCGCGCGCATCGAGCTCGGCGACCCGGCGCCGCCCGCCGCCGTCGGCCGCACCGCCTACCGGATCGTCCAAGAGGGCCTGACCAACGCGCGCAAGCACGCGCCGGGCGCGGCGGTGACGCTCACGGTGGCCGACGCCGGCGGCGACCTGCGGATCGAGGTCCGCAGCCTGGCGGCGGTGGCGGTCGCCTCCGCGCCGCTGCCCGGGGCGGGGACCGGCCTGATCGGGCTCGGGGAGCGGGTCACGCTCGCCAACGGTGAGCTCGAGCACGGCGTCGATCCTGACGGCGCCTTCGTCCTGCGCGCGCGGCTGCCGCGATGATCCGGGTCCTGCTCGTCGACGACGACGCGCTCGTGCGCTCCGGGCTGCGGATGATGCTCGCCGGCGCGGCGAGCGTCGAGGTGGTCGGCGAGGCGGCCGACGGGCGCGAGGTGCTCGGCGCGGTCGACCTGCACCGGCCCGACGTCGTGCTCATGGACATCCGCATGCCGCAGCTCGACGGGATCGCGGCGACCCGCCTGCTCGCGGCGCAGCCCGACCCGCCCGCGGTCATCGTGCTCACGACGTTCGACGCCGACGAGCTCGTCGTCCGCGCGCTCCAGGCCGGCGCGGCAGGGTTCCTCCTCAAGGACACGCCGCCGCAGGACATCGTCCGCGCGATCGAGCTCGTCCACGCCGGCGACGCGATGCTCTCGCCGGCCGTCACCCGCCGGCTCATCGCGATGGTCGCCGGCGACTCGGACGCCGGCGCCCGCGCCGACGACGCCCGCAGCCGGCTGGCGACGCTCAGCCCGCGCGAGCGCGACGTCGCCCTCGCCGTCGGCCGCGGGCACGGCAACGCGGAGATCGCCGCGGCGCTGCACCTGTCCGTCGCGACCGTGAAGGGCCACGTCTCCCGCCTGCTCGAGAAGCTCGACGTCGACAACCGCGTCCAGATCGCCCTGCTGGTGCAGGCCGCGGGCGACCGCGAGGGCTGACGCGGAGGACGCGCTCAGCGCGCTCAGGACCCGGCCGCGTCGACC
>DASZDF010000500.1:0-3554 GCA_035942275.1 Solirubrobacteraceae bacterium
TCACGTTCGAGGGCGAGCCGGTCGCGGGAGCGCGGGTGTTCCTGGGTCGCACGACCGCCCGCACCGGCGCCGACGGCCGCGCGACGATCCGCTTCGCGCTGCGCGGCCGCGCCCCGCTGCGCCGCCCGAGCGCGTGGGTGCCGGGGCGCCAACCGGGCCGGGCGACGATCCGGGTCGTGCGTCAGCGCAGCACGCGCGCCTCGTAGCCGCCGGCGCGGATCGCCTCGAGGACCGCCGCGGCGTGGTCGCGGCCGCGGGTCTCGAGCACGAGCTGGACCGCCGTCTCGCGGACGTGGAGGTCGAGCCCCTCTCTCACGTGCTGGACCTCGATGAGGTTCGCTCCCTGCTCGCCGACGACGGCGAGGAGCGACGCGAGCTCTCCCGGGCGGTCGCCGATGCGCGACTGGACGAGCAGGCGGCGGCCGACCTCGGTCTCGTGGCGGCGCGCGACGTCGGCGAGGAGCCCGGCGTCGACGTTGCCGCCCGAGAGGACGGCGACGGTCGTCCCCTCCGCGGCGGGCGGGGTGCGCTCGAACATCAGCGCGGCGACGCCGACGGCGCCCGCGCCCTCCACGACCTGCTTGGCCTTCTCGAGCAGGAGGACCATCGCCTCCGCGATCTGCTCCTCGCTGACGGTCACGACCTCGTCGACCCACTCCCGCACGAGCGGCAGCGTGATGCGCCCCGGGCGCTTGACCGCGATCCCATCGGCGATCGTCAGCGAGCGCGCGGCGTCGACCGGCTGGTCGGCGAACGGCGCGCACGTCTCGACCTGCACGCCGACCACCTCGATCTCCGGCCGGGCCGCCTTGAGGGCGATCGCGACGCCGGAGGACAGGCCGCCGCCGCCGATCGGCACGACGACCTTCGCGAGGTCGGGGACGTCGTCGAGCAGCTCGAGTCCGAGCGTGCCCTGGCCAGCGATGACGTCCGGGTCGTCGAACGGGTGGACGACGGTCATCCGCGCCTCGTCGGCGCGCGCGGTCGCGGCGGCGAGGCAGTCGAGCACGGAGTCGCCGCCGACGATCACCTTCGCGCCGAGCGCCTCGGCGCCCTCGATCTTCGAGAGCGGCGCGCCGGCGGGCATGAAGACCTCGCAGGGCACGCCGCGGGCATGGGCGGCGTGGGCGAGCGCCTGCGCGTGGTTGCCGGCGCTGCCGGCGACGACGCCCGCGGCGCACCGGTCCCCCAGCGCGCTGACCTTGTTCGTCGCCCCGCGGACCTTGAACGACCCGGTGCGCTGGAGGTTCTCGGCCTTGAGCGCGATCGACGCGCCGAGGCGGTCCGTCAGCGTCGCCGACGGGAGGACAGGCGTCGGCCGCGCGACGTCGGCGATCCGCTCGCGGGCGGCGGCGACGTCGTCGGCCGTGACCGACACGCTGCTAGAGCGCGACGACCGCGTCGACCTCGACCAGCGCGCCCTTGGGCAGGCCGGCGACGCCGATGGTGACGCGGGCTGGCGGGTCGGACTCAAAGAACGACGCGTAGACCTCGTTGACCTCGCCCCACGCGGCGGGAAGGTCGATGACGTAGAGCGTGCAGCGCACGGCGCGGTCGAGCGACGTCCCCGCCGCCTCGCACACCGCGGCGATGTTCTGGAGGGCGAGCCGGGCCTGCTCGGCGGGCGTGTCGCCGACGAGCTCGCCGGAGGACGGGTCGAGCGCGACCTGGCCGGAGCAGAAGAGCAGCTCCCCGGCGCGGACGGCGTGGCTGTAGGCGCCGACCGCGGCGGGAGCGTTCGCCGCGGTGACGGTCTCTCGGTGCAGGGACATGGGCGGCGAACGCTACTCCCCGTCCGGTACCGTGGGCGCCCCGATGCGCCGCCGACGGATCCTCAGCGCCGCCGCGGCGTTCCTCGCGACCTCCGTCGCCTCCGCCGCTCCCGCCCCGGCCGACGTCACATGGGCGCAGTGCACCGACCAGGGCTTCCAGGCGTTCCAGTGCGGGCGGGCGACGGTTCCCGTCGACCGCTCCGGCGGCTTCCCGGGCGCGGTCGAGCTCTTCGCCCGCCGTCTCGTCGCGCCCCAGAACCCGAACCGCACCGCGCTCGTCTTCCTCTCCGGCGGGCCCGGCCAGGCGGCCACCGCGTCGGCCGGCAACGCGGCGGAGGCGCTCGCCCCGGCCCTGTCCAGCCGCGACCTGCTCGTCTTCGACCAGCGCGGCACCGGCGCCTCCGGCGCGCTGCGCTGCCCGTCGCTCGCGCGGGCGAGAGGCGCCCGCGCCGCCGCGCAGGGCTGCGCGAACGACCTCGGCCCGCAGCGGGCGTTCTTCCGCACCTCCGACTCCGTGGCCGACATCGAGGATCTCCGCGCCGCCGCGGGCTACGAGAGGCTCGTCCTCTACGGCGTGTCCTACGGGACGAAGGTCGCGCTCGCGTACGCCGCGCGCTTCCCGGGACGCGTCGAGAGCCTCGTCCTCGACTCCACCGTCGCGCCCGAGGGCCCGGACGTCTTCCGGCGGTCGAGCTTCGCGGCCTCCGGGCGCATCCTGAACGACCTGTGCGGCGCGGGACGCTGCCGCGGCGTCACGAACAGCCCCGCCGCCGATATCCGGCGGCTGCTGCGCAAGCGCACCCTCCGCGGCCGCTACGTGACCGCCCGCGGGCGGATCCGCCGCGGCCGGCTCTCCTCCACCTCCCTCTACGACCTCCTCGAGATCGGCGACCTCAACCCCGCCTGGCGCGCGCTGCTGCCCGGTGCGATGCGCGCCGCCGCGCTCGGCGACGAGTCGCCGCTGCTGCGCCTCGCCTCGACGGCGTTCGAGCGCGGCGGCTCGCAGGTCCCGAGCTCGAGCGTCAACCGCGCCCTCTACCTCGCCACGATCTGCGAGGAGATCGCGTTCCCGTGGGATCGCAGCGCCGGCGCCGAGGCCCGCATCGACCAGGCCACGAACGCGCTGAACGCGACGCCGCCCGGCGCGTTCGCCCCGTTCGACCGCCCGACCGCGGCGGGATCGAGCCTCGTCCCGACGTGCTACGGCTGGCCGAACGCCGCCCCGCCGCCCGAGCCGCCCGGCGAGCTGCCGCGGGTGCCGGCGCTGCTCCTCGCGGGCGCGGCCGACGTGCGCACGCCGCTCGAGGACGCGAACGCCGTCGCGGGTCGCCTCGGCGCGACCGCTGTGACCGTCCCGCACACTGGCCACTCCGTTCTCGGGGCCGACTTCTCCGGCTGCGCGCGCGCCGCGGTCGCCGCGTTCTTCCGCGACGGCTCGACGGCGCAGTGCCCGCCGGGGATCGACCCGTTCGTCTCCCCCGTGCGCCGTCCGCCGCGCACGCTCGCGGAGGTGCCCGCCGCCCGCCGCTACAAGGGCCGCGTCGGGAGGACGCTCAACGCCGTCGCCTTCACGCAGGCCGACGCCCTCGTGGCGGCCCTCGGCGCGGAGATCGACGGGCTCAAGAGCGTCGCGGGCGTGCGCCGGGGGACGATCGGCGTCTCCGCCCGCGGGACGTCGCTGCGCGGCGTCGAGCTCGTCCCGGGCGTGCGGGTCACCGGCCTGTTCCCGAACCAGGGCACGCAGGCGAGGCTCGTCGTCAGCGGCCCCGCCGCCGCGCGCGG
>DASZDF010000501.1:0-2407 GCA_035942275.1 Solirubrobacteraceae bacterium
GACGGGTTGCGGGACCCGTCGCCGCCGTGTCGCTTTTCAGTCCGTCGAAGTGGAGGAGGCCGGCTTCGCGCTCGAAGCCGTGGAGGAGTCCGGCTTCGCCGCCGAGGAGTCGCTCTTCGTCTCCGACGACGAGGACGAGGACGCGCCGTCCGACGACGCCGACTCCTTCTCGCGATTGCGCTTGCGCGTGCCGTAGTCGGTGTTGTGGAAGCCCTTGCCCTTGAAATGGATCGCGGGCGGGCGGAAGACGCGTTCGACCGGGTCGCCGGTCTCCGGGTCGTGCGTCAGCGGGTCGTCGCTGAACTTCTGCATGACCTCGAACGTCGTGCCGTCGGGGCGCCGGTACTCGTAGATCGGCATCGCTGACGCGGCAGTCTACGATCAGCCGTCACATGGGCACCGACACCGTGACGATGGACAAGATCGTGGCGCTCTGCAAGCGCCGCGGCTTCATCTTCCCCAGCTCCGAGATCTATGGAGGCATCGGCTCGACGTACGACTACGGGCACTACGGGGTGCTCCTGAAGACGAACGTCAAGAACGAGTGGTGGCGCGCGATGCTGCAGGAGCGCGCCGACATCGTCGCCCTCGACAGCGCGATCCTCCAGCACCCGCGCGTGTGGGAGGCGAGCGGCCACGTCGGCGGCTTCAGCGACCCGATGGTCGACTGCAAGACGTGCGGCCAGCGCTTCCGCGCGGACCACCTCGGCGACCTCGCGTGCCCGCAGAAGCCCTCGAAGCATCCGGGCGAGGCCGAGCAGTGCGAGCTGACCGAGGCGCGCGAGTTCAACCTCATGTTCGAGACGAACGTGGGCCCGGTGAAGGACACGTCGTCGGTCGCCTACCTGCGCCCGGAGACGGCCCAGGGGATCTTCATCAACTTCAAGAACGTGCTGCAGTTCAGCCGCAAGAAGCCGCCGTTCGGGATCGCGCAGGTCGGCAAGTCCTTCCGCAACGAGATCACGCCCGGCAACTTCATCTTCAGGACACGTGAGTTCGAGCAGATGGAGATGGAGTTCTTCGTCCCGCCCGCGGAGGGTCCGCGTTGGTACGAGTACTGGAAGGCCGAGCGCCGCCGCTGGTACGAGGAGCTCGGCCTGCGCCCCGACCACCTGACGCTGCGCGAGCACGAGCGCGACGAGCTGAGCCACTACTCGAGCGGGACCGCCGACGTCGAGTACCTCTTCCCGATCGGGTGGAGCGAGCTCGAGGGGATCGCGAACCGCACCGACTTCGACCTGAAGGCGCACGCCGAGCACTCCGGCGAGAAGCTCGAGTTCTTCGACCAGGCGAGCGGCGAGCGCTACGTCCCGCACGTCATCGAGCCCGCCGCGGGCGCCGACCGGGCCACGCTCGCGTTCCTCGTTGACGCCTACGACGAGGAGCAGGTCGAGGGTGAGCAGCGCACCGTGCTGAAGCTCCACCCGCGGCTCGCGCCGGTGAAGGTCGCGGTGCTGCCGCTCGTGCGCAAGGACGGCCAGCCGGAGCTCGCCCGCGAGGCGTACGACGCGCTCAAGGCGCGCGTTCAGGCCGAGTACGACGAGGGCGGCTCGATCGGCAAGCGCTACCGGCGGCAGGACGAGATCGGCACGCCGTTCTGCGTGACGATCGATCACCAGTCGCTCGAGGATCGCACGGTCACCCTGCGCGACCGCGACTCGCTGGCGCAGGAGCGCGTGGCGATCGACGCGCTGCCCGGCGAGATCGCCAAGCGCCTCGCCGCGCCCTGGACGTCGCCGAAGCTCGGCGGCTAGGCGAGCGCCGGCTCGGCGGCCGGCGTGCGCCGGCGCAGCTCGGTGATCGCGCGGTGGTGGAGCTGGCGCACCGCGGCGGGGCTGCGGTTGGTCATCACCGCGACCTCGGTCGCGTCGAAGCCGGCCGCGTAGCGCAGGAAGAGGACCTCGCGCTGCGCGTGCGGCAGGCGCCCGATGTGCGCGATCAGCGCGGCGTCGGACAGCATGCCGTCGAACGCGTCGTCGGCCGGCGCGGCGTCGATGCGCGTCTCGAGCGTCGTCGGGTCCTCGGGCGCGCAGCGCCGGCGGCGCCCGCGGTCGATCGCCTGGTTGCGCGCGATGCGGTACAGCCACCGGCGCGGCGGCTGGCCGCGCAGCTCGTAGCGCGGCATCGCGCGCAGCGCCTGCATGAAGACGTCCTGCGTCGCGTCCTCGGCCTCGTGCTGGTCGCGCAGCGCGGTGACGAAGTAGCCGTAGATGCCGTCGAAGTACCGCAGGTACAGCTCGCTGAACGCGTCGCGGTCGCCGGCCTGGACGCGCACGACGAGCCGCGCGCTGTCGGCATCCTCGACCGCCTGCTTCGGCACCGGCTCGACGTCGACGAAGACGATCCGCTGCGCGTGCGGCGCGACCGGCGCGGGGAGCGCGGGCGTCGGGGCCGGGCGGCCCGAGGC
>DASZDF010000502.1:0-4600 GCA_035942275.1 Solirubrobacteraceae bacterium
CGCCTCGGCAGCGCGGCCGCGGCCGCGGGCGACGTCAACGGCGACGGGCTGGCCGCCGTGATCGTGGGCGCGCCGGTCGACGTCGACGGCGACGGCATCGGCGAGACGAACCCGCGCCCGCGGGTCCCCGAGCCGCGCGCCGGCGCGGCCTACGTCGTGCTAGGGCGGCGCGACGGCGGCGACCACGCGATCGACGCCGCTCCCGGCGTGATCGCCCTGACGACGCAGGCGCCCGACGACCGCACCGGCGCCGGCGTCGGCTCGGTGCCGGACATGGACGGCGACGGCCGCCCCGAGGTCGTCGTCGGCGCCGAGCGGGCCGACACCGTCGACCGCACCGACTCCGGCGCCGCCTTCGTCGTGTTCGCGAAGGCGCTCACGGGCGCCGCGGTGAACCTCGACGCGCTCGGCGACGGCGGCCTCCGCCTCGACGGGCCCAACGGCGGGCGCGCCGGCCTCGGCGTCGGCGGCCTGGGCGACGTCAACGGCGACGGGCGCGGCGAGATCCTCGTCGGCGCTCCGCTGGCGTCGACGGGCAGCGCACGCCCCGGCGTGGCGTACGTGGTCTTCGGCCGCTCGACCGGCGGCCGCGTCGACCTCGACGCGCTCGGCGGCGCCGGCTACGCGATCGCGGGCGGCGAGCGCGACGCGTACTTCGGCCTGCCGCTCGCCGGCGTCGGCGACGTCACCGGCGACGGCGTGCCGGACGTCGGCATCGGCTCGTCCGGCGCCGACCGCAACCAGCGCGTCGACTCCGGCTCGGTGCACTTCGTCGGCGGCAAGGCCACCACCGACACGATCCGCATCAACGGCGGCGCCGCGCGCCCCGGCTTCCGCGTCGACGGAGCGACCGCGGGCGACGCGCTCGGCACGTCGATCACCACCGTGGACGACGTGAACGGCGACGGCCTGCGCGAGCTCGCGTTCGTCGCGCCGTACGCCGACCCGCTCAGTCGCACGGACGCGGGCGCGGCCTACGTGCTCTTCGGCGACGCGATGCCGGAGGACGTCGACCTCAGCGGCCTCGTCGACCGTGGCTACCGGATCGCGGGAGCGACGGCGGGGGCGCGCCTGCGCACGATCGCCGGCCTCGGCGACTTCGACGCCGACAAGGTCGGCGACCTCGCCACCGGGTCGAGCGACAACGGCAACGGCATCGTCGACGTCGTCCTCGGGCCGAAGCCGCCGGCGACGCCTCCGCCGCCGCCGGATCCCGGCATCGCCGAGGAGCTCGCCGCGGGCTGCAAGGCGGTCACGAACGTCCAGATCATCGTCGACGACTCGTTCTCGATGACGCGCAAGGACCCGGACGAGATCCGCCGCGACGCGATCGACCTGCTCATCACGAAGCCCCGCAACGTCGGGAAGGTGGTGGGCGCGACCGAGTTCGGCACGAGCGTGAGCCAGCTCTTCCCGCCGCAGCAGATCCTCGAGCGCGGCGAGGGCTCCAACCAACCCTTCCTCCTCGGCCAGCTGCGCGGGTTCATCAAGGGCGACAACGGCGGGACGAACTACAACATCGCCTTCGCCAGCGCCGCCCAGGACAACCCGGCCGCGCAGGCGAGGATCTTCATCACCGACGGCGGCCACCTCGCCGGCGGGTACCTCGACGCGCACGCCGGCGGCCCGCCGACGTTCATCATCGGCATCGGCATCCCCGCCGCCGAGCCGTTCGGCGTCCGCCTCCAGCGCATCGCCGACGAGACGAAGGGCCGCGCGTTCCTCGACGTGAAGACCGAGGACATCGTCCGCATCATGAACACGATCGACTCCGCGCTGAACTGCGACGTCGACGTCGACACCGACGAGGACGTCCTCACCGAGGACGACCCGATCGAGGAGCAGGAGGTCCCGCTCATCGCCGACGCGCGCACGTGCGACCTGAACGTGAGCTGGGGCGACGACGACGACCAGATCGAGCCGCAGGAGATCGCGTTCCTCTCCGGCGACCAGGTGCTCGGCCGAGCGAAGGGCGCGACCCTCCAGAAGGTCATCCGCAAGCCGGGCAAGACCTTCAAGATCGGGCGGATCAAGGTGACGGGGACGCGCCGGGGCGACCAGTTCGGCCTGCGGCTGTCGGGCATGCCGGCCGAGACGCTGCGCATGCGCTACCGCGTCAAGAAGGCCGACAGCGCGAGGACGGCCGTCACCTCGCAGATCACCCAGTCGCGGCGGCGCAACGTCCGCCAGCGCGTCCGGCCGGGGGTGGGCTAGCCATGCGGCGGCTCCGGCCCTCCCTTCTCGCCGCGGGTGCCGCGCTGCTCCTCGCGGCGCCCGCGGCCGTGCCGGCCGCCGAGGTCAAGCCCGGCAGCTACACCGGCGGCTCGTTGCGCGAGCACCCCGCGCTCGCGTACGTGCTGGTCAAGCCCGGTGGAGACTCGCTCGACGCCCTCGTCCACGTCCGCTCGGACTGCGAGGTCTACCCGCTGCCGCTGCACGCCACCGTGTCCTTCCGCGCGGCTCAGCTCGGCGAGGACGGGACCGCGACCGTGACGAAGACGATCTCCGACACCGCGCGCGGCCCCGACGGCGAGCCCGCGCACGAGCAGGGCGAGGCCGTCCTCACGCTGCAGGTCGACGACGACGGCACCGCGACCGGCGGCTTCCGCATCCGCTCGACGTTCCGCGGCCAGGACGGCGCGACGGTGGCGGAGTGCGACACGGGCGAGGTGCCGCTGGAGGTCATGGGCGTGCCGGCCGGCGCCGGGGAGGGCCGCGCGCGCAGGCCGCGGCGCGGCGGCACGTACCTCGGCGTCGTGAACGCGTTCCCGCTCGTCGCCGAGGTCAGGCGCAGCGGCACGATCGAGCAGACCGCGTTCGTGTACCGCTCCGGATGCCAGCGGCGGCAGCGGATCGTGTTCCTCCCGGCCATCACCCCGTCACGCAAGGGCGCGTTCCGCGTGCGCGGCACCCAGCAGCTCTTCGCCGCCGACGGCAGCGTCGAGAACGTGACGGTCCAGATGCTCGGCCGCTACGGCCGCGACGGGGGGCTGCGGGGGACGGTGCGCCTGCGCGGCGAGCTCGACGGGACGGAGTGCGACACCGGCGAGCTGAAGTGGCGGGCGGCGAGAGCGCCGTAGCCTGGGCCGCTTGACGCGGTCCTTCCCACTCCGAGCCGTCGCCCTCGTCGCCGTCCTGGTCCTCGCGGCCTGGGCGGCGGCCGCGCTCGTGAGCGACGGCGACGGCGGGCAGCGCCCGTCGCCGGTGCTGCGCGAGGAGGGCAGCGAGGACCCGTTCGCCTACGACCCGGGCCGCCGTGAGGAGTTCGAGCAGCGCGCCGCGGCAGGGCTCGCGCACGTCCTCTACGCGAAGAGCCCGGGCGGCGCGATCGCGACCGCCGAGCGGGTCGCCCGCTACCGGGGGCTGATCGAGCGCGTCGCGGGCGACGAGCACGACCCGGACGTCATCGAGGGCATGGTCCTGCTCGAGAGCGCCGGGCGGCCGGACGCGATGGCCGGTGGGACCGAGGGCGCGGTCGGGCTGACCCAGATCCTCGCCGAGACCGGCGCGAACCTGCTCGACATGCGCGTCGACGTCGCCGCGAGCCGGCGGCTGACGCGGCAGATCGGCCGCGCGCTGCGGCGCGGCGACGGCGGCCGCGCGGAGCGGCTGCGGGCGCAGCGCCGCCGCGTCGACGAGCGCTACGACCCGCCGAAGGCGCTGGCGGCGACGGTCCGCTACCTCGACTTCGCCCGCGGCGAGCTCGACGACCGCGACGACATGGCGGTGGCCTCGTACCACATGGGCGTCGGCAACCTCCAGGGCGTGCTGGAGGCGTTCGGCGCGGACGACGACACGCCCTACGCCGAGGTGTTCTTCGACTCGAGCCCGCTGCGCCACGAGGAGGCGTACGCCCGGCTGGCGGGTCTCGGCGACGACTCCTCGACCTACCTGTGGCGGGTGCGCGCGGCGCAGGAGATCATGCGGCTGCACCGCGACGACCCGGACGAGCTGGCACGGCTCAGCGAGCTGCACGGCAACAAGAACTCGGCCGAGGAGGTCCTCCACCGGCCCGACGACACCGAGGTCTTCGCCGAGCCCGAGGCCATCGAGACCGCCCGCGACGAGGGCGAGCTGCTCGCGCTGCCCGTCGACCGCCTGCGCGACGCCGGGATCCGCATCGACCGGCGGATGGGCGAGCTGGCCGAGCGTCAGGAGGTCGACGCGGCGCTGTACCGCGCGCTGCGGCCCGAGGCGCTCGCGCTCCTGCTCTACATCGGGCAGGCCTCCCGCCAGATCTCCGGCGACGAGCCGCTCGTCCTGACGAGCACGGTCCGCGACCTCGGCTACCAGAACCTCCTCACCCGCCGCAATCCCGAGGCGACCCACGGCTACTCGCTGCACACCACCGGCTGGGCGGGCGACGTCGAGCGCAAGTACGCCTCGCGCGCGCAGGCGCTCGCCTTCCAGTTCATGCTCGACCGCCTCCAGGCGCTGAACATCATCTCCTGGGTGCGCGAGCCGGCCGCCATCCACGTCACCGTGGGCGGCGACGCCGAGGCGCTGCTCGACGACCGCTAGCGGGACGGGCGGGCCAACAGCCCGCGCACCGTGTCCGCGGTCGCCTCGGGCGTGATGCCGAGCCGCCGCAGCGTCTCCG
>DASZDF010000503.1:0-4441 GCA_035942275.1 Solirubrobacteraceae bacterium
CGGCGACGCCGGGCGCGACGAGCATGGCGAGGACGAGCAGGTTCCCGAGTCCCTGGACCGCGACGACGATCGCGGCGGCGAGCAGGACGAGGAGGGCCGCCTGCGTGCGCGCCGGGCGCAGGCTCGGGAGGGGCGCGAACGCGGTCGCGGTCAGAGGGCGGTGACCGGCGGCGAGCGCGAGTGGGACCGCGAGGGCCAGCACCGCCGCGGCGACGAGGTCCGCATCGGTCACGCCGAGGAGGTCGCCGAACAGGAGGTCGCCGAGCGGCGTCTCGGCGTCGATGGCGAGGAGCGCCCCGAGGCCGAAGAGCGCGGTGACGGTGACGGCGATCGCGGTCTCGCTCCCGATCCGCTGGTCGCGCGCCGCGAGCGCGATCAGGCCCGCCGCCGCGAGGACGCCCCCCGCGCCGCCGAGCAGGAGCGGGGCGCCGGCCGCGGCGGCGACCGCCAGGCCCGGGAGCATCGCGTGGGCGAGCGACTCGGCGGCGTAGGCCTGGCGGAACGCGAGCAGCCAGACCGACAGCGGCCCGCACGCGAGTCCGAGCAGCACGGCCTCGAGAAGGGCGCGGTCGAAGATGCTCACCGGGCCGCTCCCGAGCGATCCGCCCCGCGGGCCCGCGACGCGCCCGCTTTGCGCTCGGCGGGCATCAGTGGTCGTGGTGTTGGATCGTGAGGCCCATCCGGCCCTCGCGGAGCACGACGAGCTCCGGGCCGTAGGTGGCGGCGAGGGTGGGGCCGGTCAGGGTCTCCTCCGGCGTCCCGAACGCGATCTGCTTGCCGTTGAGGCAGAGGACGCGGTCCCAGCGGCGCGACTGCTCGACGTCGTGGGTCGCGACGAGGACCGTCCGGCCCTCGGCGGCGAGCTCGTCGAGGACGGCGAGGATCCGCTCCTCGCTCGCGCGGTCGACGCCCGCGAACGGCTCGTCGAGGAGGAGCACGCGCGCGTCCTGCACGATCGCGCGGGCGATCGTCACCCGGCGTCGCTGGCCGCCGGAGAGCGAGCCGAAGTGCTCGCCCTCGTGGTCGCCGAGCCCGACGCGGTCGAGCGCCGCGTGCGCGGCCTGCCGGTCGGCGCCCGCGATCCGCCGCCACCACGGCGTCCGCGCGTACGCGCCCATCAGCGCGACGTCGAGGGCGGAGACGGGGAAGTCGAGGCGGGCGTGGTCGTGCTGGGGCACCGCGGCGACGCTGCCGCCGACGCTGAACTCGCCGCCGAGCGGCGGCAGCTCGCCGAGCAGCGTCCGGAAGAGCGTGGTCTTGCCGCCGCCGTTCGGTGCGAGGACCGCGACGGTCTGACCCGCCTCCGCCGCGAACTCCACCTCGCGGACGACCGGCTCCCCCGGCCGGTAGCCCGCCTCCAGGTGCTCGGCGCGGACGAGCATCAGCGGCGGGCGAGCGCCGCGAGCGCGAACGCGGCTCCGCCGAGGACGGCGATCGCGGGGCCGGGCGGCAGGTCGAGGTGGTAGGCGATGAGCAGCCCGCCGGCGCCCTCGAGCAGGGCGAGCGCGATCGCGATCAGCTGCACCTCGCGGACGCTGCGGCCGAGCAGCCGGGCGGTGGCGGCGGGGAGGATGAGCAGCGTTCCGACGAGGAGCGCGCCGACCGCCGGCAGCACGGCCACGACCGCCAGGGCGATGACGAGCAGCAGCAGGCCGTCGCCGGCGGCGGCGCGGACGCCGAGCGTGCCGGCGGAGCCCGGGTCGAAGCCCGCCGCGAGCCACGTGCGGCCGAGGGCGAGGGTCCCGAAGACGGCCAGCGCGGCGACCGCCGCCGACAGCGCGAGGTCGCCGTCATCCAGACCGAGCAGCGTCCCGAACAGCAGCCGGTCGACGCCGCCGCCCGCCTCGTAGACGTCGCTCGCGAGGATGGTGCCGCCCGCGAGCGCGCCGACGAGGAGCAGGCCCGTCGCGGCGTCCGGGCCGACCCGCGACCGCCGGACGAGCCCGGACAGCCCGCCCGCGTAGAGCAGCCCGGCGCCGAACGCGGCGAGCTGCGCCGGGATGCCCCACGGCGCCGCGACGACGAGGCCTGGGAACGTCGCTGACCCCGCCGCGTGGGTGAAGAACGCGAGCCGGCGCAGCACGATCCAGGTCCCGAGCAGGCCGGCCGGAGCGGACAGCAGCGCGACCTCCAGCAGCGCCCGCTGCATGAACTCGAGCTCGAGCGGGTCGGTGAGCCAGCCCATCGCGGCCGAGACTATCGAGAACCATTCTCACCGCTCGCGCGCGCGGGAGGAGGGCTCAGGGGACTACCCGGGTGGCGCGTCCTCGGAGCCGGCGCCTCCCGGGGCCACCGGCGGCTCCTCCATCGCGCGCTCGTTGCGCTCGTCGGGGTGTGCGCTCGGGGGCGGGGCGTGCGGCGGCTCGGGCCCCGGGCCGTCCGGGTCGGCGGGCTGCGGGCGCTTCGGCTCTTCGGTCATGCGTGGCTCCTACCCGCTCTGCAGTCGCTTGGCCAGGAACCGCAGCGACATCGCCTGGTACTCGTCGTCGTGCTGGATCGAGCGGTGGTGGCCCCCCGGCGCCTCGACGTAGCGGCTGCCGGGCGCCGCGGCGTGCAGCCGGCGGGAGTGGTCGACCGGCACCGTCTCGTCGCCCTCGGCGTGCAGGAGCAGCAGGCGCTCGCCGAGGTCGTGCGCCGCGACCTCGAGGTCGATCGTCGCCAGCACGAGCGACAGCCGGTCGTAGTCGGCCTCGAAGGCGAAGCGCCGCTCCTCGAGGCCCCGCATCAGCCCGCGCGACGTGGCGGGGCAGATCGCGACGACCGCCGCCGCGGCGACGCGATCCGCCGCGGCCAGCGCGAGCCAGCCGCCCATCGACGACCCCCGCAGCGCGACCGGCCCCTCCGGCAGCAGCGACGCCATCGTCGCGACGTCGTCGAGCACGCCCGCTCCCAGCTTGCCGTCGCTGTCCCCGTGGCCGCGCACGTCGAAGCACACCGACGCCATCCCGTGCGAGCGCAGCTTGCGGGCGAAGTCGAAGTGGCTCTCCTTCGCCGAGTCGGCGCCGTGGATGATCACGACGCCGCCGGGGGCGGGCTCGTCCTCGGGGCGGAACAGCGCGTAGGCCAGCCCGTCGCACCGCCCGAGCTCGGGCGGTTCCGAGGAGATGGTGCGCCACGTTCCCGACGGCATACTCTCTGCGCCGCCGTGGCCGTCATGACCCAGCAGCTCTCGCACGTCTACCCGATCGGCTCGTATCTCGACGAGCGGGGGCGCCTCCACGTCGGCGGCTGCGACGTGATCGAGGTCGCGAAGGAGTTCGGGACGCCGGCCTACGTCGTCGCCGAGGACGACCTGCGCCACCGCGCGCGGTCGTTCCGGGCGGCGTTCGAGAAGCTGCACGCCCGCACGTCGCTCGTCTTCGCCACGAAGGCGTTCGCGGCGACCGCCGTCCTGCGCGTCTTCGCCGAGGAGGGCCTGGGCTGCGACGTCGCGAGCGGCGGCGAGCTCGCGCTCGCGCTGCGCGCCGGGATGTCACCCGACCGCATCCACCTCCACGGCAACGCCAAGAGCGAGGCCGAGCTGCGCGAGGCGCTCGACGTCGGGATCGGCGACATCGTCATCGACAACGTCGACGACGTCGAGAAGCTCGAGCGCGTCGTTCCGCAGGGCCGCACGCAGCCGGTCCAGCTGCGCGTCACGCCGGACGTCGCCGGCGACACCCACGCTGCGATCTCCACCGGCCAGGCCGACTCGAAGTTCGGCTTCGGCCTCGACGACGCGCGCGAGGCGATCGTCCGCCTCAACGGCTCCGACCGGCTCGAGCTGACCGGGCTGCACGCGCACATCGGCTCCCAGCTCCTCGCCCTCGAGCCGTTCCGCCTCGCCGTCGCGGCGATGGCGACCCTCCCCGGTCCGTTCGACGTGATCAACCTCGGGGGCGGCCTCGGCGTCGCCTACCACCGGGCCGAGGTGCCGCCCGGGGTCGACGAGTACGCGGCCGCGAAGGTCGAGGCGGTCCACGAGCACTTCGGGACCGACGTGCTGATCATGGACGAGCTCGGGCGGGCGCTGGTCGCCAACGCCTGCGTCACCGTCTACACCGTCGAGTCGGTCAAGCACAACGTGTCGACGTGGGTCGGCGTCGACGGCGGCATGTCGGACAACCTGCGCCCGATGCTCTACGGAGCGAGGTACGAGGCTGAGGTCGCGAGCCGCTTCGGCGGTGGCACGCACTGCCACCTCGTGGGCAAGCACTGCGAGTCCGGCGACGTGATCGTGCGCGACGCGAACCTCAAGGAGCCGCGTCCGGGGGACGTCGTGGTCACGCCCGCGACCGGCGGCTACGGCCACTCGATGGCGAACAACTACAACGGCCAGCCGCGCCCGCCGGTCATCTTCTTCAAGGACGGCGACGCCCGCGCCGTCGTGCGCCGCGAGAGCTACGACGACCTGCTCGCGCGGGACGTCGGCGCATGAGCCCCGCGCCGTTCCGCATCGCGC
>DASZDF010000504.1:0-14191 GCA_035942275.1 Solirubrobacteraceae bacterium
CGGCTGGCTGCTCGCCGCGCGCCGCGACGGCGGGCCGCTGCGGCGCGCGGCCGACGTCGAGCCCGGCGCCGCGCTGCGCCTGCACTTCACCGACGGCCGCGTCGACGCGACCGCCGAAGCCATCGACCTCGGGGCGGGCGAACCGCCCGCCCCGGCGACCATCCACGAGGAGACGGCCGCGTGAGCCAATCCACCGACATCACCTTCGAGGCCGGCTACCGGCGCCTCCAGGACATCGCCGAGCGCCTCGGCTCCGACGAGGTCCCCGTCCACGAGATGTGCGACCTCTTCGCCGAGGGCAAGGGCCTCGAGCAGGCGCTCGCCGACTACCTCTCGCAGCAGAAGGAGCGCGTCGAGGCGATCGAGCGCGGCGAGGGGATGCGCGCCTTTCGCGTCGTGCCGCCGGGCGCGGAGGTCGCCGCCGCCGACCTGCGGGCGGAGCGGAACGGAGCGGCGACCGCGGAGCCGGCCGCTCCGGGCGACGCCGCCCGGCCCGACGAGGCGATCGGCGCGAACGGCGGCGAACCCGCGGCTCCGCCGCCGCCCCAGGACGAAGCTCTGCCGTTCTGAGGAGGCGGCCGTGGCCTACGACGAAGCCCTCGCCGACCGCGTCCGCGACGTCGTCGGCGCTCGCTCGGGCGTCAGCGAGCGGAAGATGTTCGGCGCTCTCGCCTGGATGGTCGGCGGGAACATGGCGTGCGGCGTCCTGAACGACGAGCTGCTGGTGCGCCTGGGCAAGGAGGAGGCGGAGCGCTCGACCGCCGAGCCGCACGTGCGCCAGTTCGCTTCGGCGGCCGGGCGGCCGATGACCGGGTTCGTCGTCGTGAGCGGCGCCGGCATCGCGAGCGACGACGACCTCGCGAAGTGGGTCGACGCCGGCGCCGACCACGCGGCCTCGCTGCCGCCGAAGTAGGTGGGGCGGCGGCCGTCGCCGGGCGGCCGCAGGGGCGCCGCTAGACGGCGAGGACGAAGTCGAACGACGCCAGCTGCCGGTCGCCCGCGCGGCGGACCGTCATCTCGAGCTCGGGCACGAACAGCCCGTCGCCGTCGTTCCCCTCCTCGCCCGGGAAGTAGAGCTGGGTCGTCAGGACCTCCGACCGCGGCGCCTGCACCTTCACGTGCACGTGCCGAGTCCGCCCCGGATACAGGCCCGGCACGACCGTCTCCAGCGAGAACCGGCCGCGTGCGTCCGTGAACTGGTGACCGCGCAGCCGGAAGCCGGACGTGTCGTACTCGCCGCCGGCGTCCGCCTGCCAGAAGTCGAGCAGCGCGCGCCGCACCGGCCGGCACGCAGTCGTCAGCACGCGCCCGGCGATGACGAGCCGCGTTCCTTCGGTTTCGCTCTCCAGCAGCGATCGCCGCTCCGGCGACCCCGGCGTGAAGTACGGCCCTTCCGTCTGCTCGACCGTGGCCTCGTCGCCGTCGTCGCACGCGGGCGTCGCCGGAAGCGTGCGGGGAGCGGTGTCGGCGCGGGGCGCGGGATCGTCGTCGCCGCCGCACGCGAGCAGCAGCGCCAG
This sequence comes from Solirubrobacteraceae bacterium, assembly GCA_035942275.1. Classification (GTDB taxonomy): domain Bacteria; phylum Actinomycetota; class Thermoleophilia; order Solirubrobacterales; family Solirubrobacteraceae; genus CADCVT01. The sequence continues at coordinate 1,518 of DASZDF010000504.1, forward strand.
CGGCACGGCGGTGGAGCCGCGGAGGAAGGTCCGGCGGGGGAAGTCGCTCATGCCGACCACCCTACGATGAGACTTATAAGCATCACGCCAGCACTTCCGATACCACAGACCGATCAGTGGTCTATGATCAGCGCCGAGCCGTCTGGCCCCGGTGTGGCGGGACCCCACCGGGGCGGGCGGCCGACCGGAGAGGCAGCCCGGCGTCGTGTCTGTGCGGCGCCGGGCGCCTCATCCGCTCCTCCGGCCGTCACGCCGGCCGCCGCGAGCGCCCGCACCGTCGCCTCGCGATCGCCGGACGGCACGGCCAGCAGCGTCGTCACGCCCGCGCGCTCGAAAGCCGCGAGCCGCTCGTCGAGCCCCGACGGCGTCGTGACGAGCGCGGTCGCGTCGATGAGCTCGGGGGTCAGCGCGGACGCCGCGCCCATCCGGTCGCCGGAGAGCATGCGCTCCTGGACCTCGCGCGCCACGTCGCCGTGGCCGTAGCGGTCGGCGAGGTCGACGTAGAAGTTCTTCTCCCGCGCGCCCATCGCCCCGAGGTAGAACGCCAGCCACGGCCGGCAGGCGTCGCGCGCGCTGTCCAGGTCGTCGGTGATCGCCACCGGCAGGGCGGCGGCGACGTCGATCGACGACACGTCGCGCGCGGCCCGCGCAAGCCCCCGCCGCAGCGGCTCCATGAGGACGTCCGGGTTCGCCGGGTCGAGGAACGCCGGGAGCCAGCCGTCGGCGATCTCGCCCGTCTGCACGATCGAGCGCGGCCCGACCGCGCCGAGGTAGATGGGGATGCGCTCCTGCACCGGCTTGGCCAGCAGCTTCAGCGGCTTGCCGAGCCCCATGCCCTCCTCGCCCGGCGGCAGCGGCAGCGACACGGCCTCCCGCGCGAGCACCCGCCGCACGACGTCCACGTACTCGCGCACCCGCTTGAGGTTGCGCACGAACGGCTCGCCGTACCAGCCCTCCGACACCTGCGGCCCGCTCAGCCCGAGCCCGAGCCGGAACCGGCCGTCGCTCAGGACGTCGAGCGTCGCCGCGGCCATCGCGGTCGCCGTCGGCTTGCGGGCGGGGATCTGCATGACCGCGGAGCCCAGCCCGACCCGCTCGGTCCGCGCGGCGAGCACGCCGAGGACCGAGACCGCGTCCTGGCCCCACGCCTCGCTGATCCAGACCGAGTCGAGCCCCAGCTCGTCGGCGAGCATCGCCAGCGAGACCTGCTCGGAGGCCGAGAACCACGGCCAGTACGCGAGGAAGAGCCCGATCCGCATCGGGCCGCGAGACTACAGAGCGGGCACGCCGCCCAGGACCGCGGCGAACGCGTCCACCACCCGCGCGTCGAACTGCGCTCCGGCGCATCGGCGCAGCTCGGCCAGCGCGTCGGAGACCGGCATCGCCTTGCGGTAGACGCGGTCGGAGATCATCGCCTCGAAGGAGTCCGCCACGGCGAGGATCCGCGCCTCGAGCGGGATCGCGTCGCCCTCGATCCCCGACGGATATCCGCGCCCGTCGGGCCGCTCGTGGTGCGCGAGGACCCACGCGCTGATGTCGTCGAGGTTCGCCCCGCTGAGGATCCGCGCGCCGAGCTCGGGGTGCTTGCGCATCTCCGCCCACTCGGCCTCGGTCAGCGCGCCCGGTTTGCGGAGGATCGTGTCGGCGACGCCGATCTTCCCCAGGTCGTGCAGCAGCCCGGCGAGCCGCACGCGCTCCACCCGCTCGGCGTCGAGCCCGAGCGCGGTCGCGATCTGCTCGGACAGCCGGCCGACCGTCTGCGAGTGCTGGGCGGTCCCGGTGTCGCGCAGGTCGAGCGTCTCGGCGAGGATCAGCACGGCGGCGATCTGCTCGACCGCCTGGCGCGAGTCCCCGCCGTTGGTGAGCGACTCGACGACCTCCTCGGAGAAGATCACGCTGCGGTCGCGCCCGAGCTGCTTGGCGAGGTAGAGCGCCTGGTCGGCGCAGTGCAGGAGCTGCTCGCTCGTCGCGGCGTGGCGCGGGCAGCTCGCGACGCCGAAGCTCACGGTGACCGAGGCCTCGTGCGCGGGGCCGTCGTCGCGCACCGCGCGACGCAGCCGCTCGGCCACGAGGAAGCCGCCGTGCTCGTCGCTGTCGGGCAGCACGAGCGCGAACTCCTCGCCGCCGATGCGGCCGAGGTCGTCGATCCGGCGCTTGACCGAGCCCGCGACCGCCGCGAAGCGCTGCAGCGTCTGGTCGCCGACGCGGTGGCCGAAGCGGTCGTTGACCGACTTGAAGTGGTCGAGGTCGCCGACGACGACGGTGACCGGCCGGCCGGTCCGCTTCGCGCGCTCGAGCTCGGCCTCCATCCGCTCCTCGAAGCCGCGGCGGTTGAGCAGGCCGGTGAGAGCGTCGGTGCGCGCGGCGTCGGCGAGACGCTCGATCAGCCGCTCGGCCCGGTCGTGCAGGGCGCCCGCGAGGACGCCGACCGTGACGACGGTCCCCAGCGTGAGCATCCAGCGGGCCGCCGCGTCGGGCGCCGGGCCGCCGGCGAGGACCAGCGCGACGGCATAGGCGAACGCGACGAACGCGATCTGCGCGATCGCGTGGCGGCGCGGGAGGAAGAAGAACGCCTCGAACGCGACCCAGACGTAGAAGAGGGCGTAGATCGCGGTCGTGTCCCGCGTGGCGATGACCCCGCCGGTGACGAGGAGCGTGCCGAACGCGAGGAAGATCGTCATGAACCGGTCGGGCAGCCCTGTCGCGAGCACGAAGATCGCCGCCGCGCTGACGATGGCGGAGGTGCCGATCGCGGCGAGGACCGGCACGAGCGCGCGGTCGGCGGTCGGCAGCAGCAGCGACAGGTCGGCGAGCACGCCGCCGGCGAGGAAGAGGACCGCGAGCGAGCGCCACTTGACGACGCCATCGGTCATCCGCTCGAGCATGTCGTCGTAGAGCGAGGCGATCCGCCCGCGCGTGCGCGCGTTTTCCAGGGGCCTTTGCGACATGGGTCCTCGCCGGGTAGTCGGTCGCACAGGGCGCGAGCCGCAACGTGTAGTCGCGCTCGCTAGTGCCCGGCGGGCGTCTCGCGGAACGTGTCCGCGTCGGCGCCGAGCGACGGGAGCGGCTCGATGCCGTCCTCGTGCGGCGTCCCGCGCACCTCGCCGCTGTACCCCAGCCCCGTCAGACGTCGAATCTCTCTCTCGCCCTCCAGCCGCGCCGGGTGGTCGGCGGGCAGGCCGCGGATCAGCTTCGCGATCCGGTTGCGGATCTGGAGCGCGAAGTGCGGCGTCGACGCCCCGGTGAGCTGGCGCACGTCGTCGACGGTGACCTCGCGGCCGCGGCGGGAAGGGTGCTCGGCTTCGCTCATGAGGAGGGCGCGTCCTCTTCCGTGTCGACGAGGGTGATCTCGAGGAGGGCGTCGATCCGCGACTGCGTGGCGACCGGCATCGCCTTCTCGTCGCCGATGATCCAGCCGTGATTGTAGACCCCGCGCACGGGGTTCCGGCGGTAGCCCGGGCGGATGTCCTGGAGGTATCCGTCGACCAGCGTGTCCAGCTTCGCGCCGCCGGTGTGCAGCAGGACGGGGCCGTACGTCCCGCTGCCGGAGAGCGGCGCGGCGGCGACGGCGTCGAGCGGCCGGTCGCTCTTGACGAACACGAGACCGTGGCCGGGGTCGGTGACCTCCCAGCCGAACGTCCCCGACTTCGACACGAAGCGCGCGAACGCGATCGACCCGGCGACCGGGTCCGCGATCTGCGTGACCCGCTCCACCGTGCCCAGGCGCCGCAGGTCGGTCTCCACCTTCTTCGACACGCTCGCCTCCGGCCCGAGGATGAAGATCTTGGGCTGCTGGTGGCGCTCGAGCGCGGCCTTCGTCGCCGCCGGCAGCGCGTCGCGGTCGACGAACAGGACGGGGTCGCCCGACTTCGCCGCCCACCCGGCCGCGGGCGCCGCGAACTCGGGTTTCTCGCTGCCGACCACGAGCACGTTGTCGCTCGAGCGCCCGCGCGCCTCGCTGAGCACCGCGTCGATCTGCGCGGCGACCTCCGCGGGGCTCTTCCCGGACACGTCGGTCGCCTTCAGTCCGCTCGGCTCGGCCACGTCGCCGACGCGGATGACCTGCGCGTCCCCCGCCTCCTTGGAGCCCGTTGGCGCGAGCGCGTCGAGCGCGCTCTGCGACGCCTCGGGCAGGTCGTCGCCGTCGGTGAGCAGGACGGGGGCGCCGATCGGGTCGGCGTAGAGCGCCGCCGCCGCGATCCCGCCCCGCCAGTCCTCGGAGTCCACGAGCGCCACCGCCTTCGGGCGCGTCGCCTCCTCGGTGCCCGGATACACGGCCCGCGCCACCGCCGCCGCGTTCGCGGTGGAGTCGGCGCCGCCGACGCGCGTCGTGTTCTTGGTGGCGAAGGCCGGGAAGCCGAGGTCGGCCGCGGCCTCCTCCTCGTCGCCCTTGACCCCGACCTGGGGGAGCTTCGGGTCGTCTCCGCCGTCACCGCCGCCGCCGCAGGCGCCGGCGGCGAGTGCGGTCACGCAGGCGAGCAGGGCGAGGGGGCGGCGCACGCGCGGCAGGGTACCGTCCGGCCATCGCCGATCTGCCGCCCGTCGTCGAGCAGCACGCGCCCCTCGTGCGCTACGACAGCGCCGAGAGCGACCGGGCGACGGCGGTCGAGGCGCTCACCGCCCGGGTCGAGGGTGGCCGCGTCGCGCTGCGGCCGCGGTCGAGGGACCCGCTTCCGGACGTCACGTACGGGCGGCGCGTCCGCGGCTCTGACGGCCGGACCTGGCTGCAGTACTGGTTCCTCTACGGGACCAACGAGCAGGACCGCGGGATCGTCCGCACCGGCCGGCACGAGGGCGACTGGGAGATGGTGCAGCTGCGGCTCGGGCGCGGAGGCCGTCCGGACGCGGCGACCTTCGCGCAGCACTCGTGGGCCGAGCGGTGCGCCTGGCGCGGCACGGTCTTCGTCGCCAACGACTCCCACGCCTCGTACTTCACGCCCGGCGAGCACGGCCGCCCGTGGCCGGACCCCGACGACTTCGCCGACGGGCGCGGGCGCGCGGTGCGGCCCGAGGTGCGGCCGTTCGGCGCGTGGGTGCGGTGGCCCGGGCGGTGGGGCCGGGCCGAGGCGTCGTGGGTGCCGGGCGAGCAGTCGAGCCCGCGGGGGCCGGCCTTCCAGGACGACGGCGCGTGGCGCGACCCCGCCGCGTTCCACGCCCGCGCTCGCGCGTGCGGGAGCGGCGCCCCGCCGCACCCGCTCGGCGTGCGGGTCGGCGGGTGGCTGGCAGTGATCGGCATCGCGGCAGGCATCTTTATGGCAATCCGTACACGCGTCCGGCGTGACGCATGATCTGTTTCAAGTTGGGTACAGTGTCCGCCGCATGCCGAATCCCTGGCCACTTGGCCACGGAGCGGGGGACCCATGTTGTTGGGGCTAATCGCACGGTCATCCGTGTGAAGCGCAGGCTCTTTTAGCGCTAGCCCGTCAGCTAACCCCGTAGGCCGACGAAAGAGGAGTCGTTTGCCGTGCGGGGATCTCCCGTTGTCGCGTTCATCGTGATGCTTGTCGTGGCGCTCGTAGGGGCGCCCTCCGCCGTGGCCCAGTCCACGGGCGGGACGACGTACGAGTCCGAGAAGGAGCGCCAGGAGAAGGCGGAGAAGAAGTTCAAGATCCGGGCGGTCCCGGGCGCGAAGGCGACCCTCCTGCCGAACGGGCTGGCCGCCGCGCCGCTCGACGCCCCGCCGCAGGTCCACGCCGCCATCGCCGCCGCCAACCGCATCATCGGCAAGCCGTACAAGTACGGCGGCGGCCACGCCAAGGTGGAGGACTCCGGCTACGACTGCTCCGGCACCGTCTCCTACGCGCTCATCGGCGCGAAGCTCCTGAAGGCGCCGCTCGACTCCTCCAGCTTCATGCGCTGGGGCGAGGCCGGCCCCGGCCAGTGGATCACCGTCTACACGAACCCCGGTCACGCGTTCGTCGTCATCGCCGGGCTGCGCCTCGACACGAGCGCCGCCGGCGACCCGACCGGCGGCAAGGGCCCGCGCTGGCGCCCCGAGCTGCGCTCGACGCGCGGCTTCAAGGCCCGCCACCCCGTCGGGCTCTAGCCGCTCCCCGCGTACGTTCGCCGCGCCCCGGCGCTTACTGCGGCTGGTGAGGGGAAGCGGGTGCGGGGCGGAGCTCCGGCCGCGCGTTTCCTTGGCCGGAGTTTGGGGGTGGGCGATCAAATCGTTGGTATTTGATGGAAATGCAGCCCACCCCCGCGGGCGACGCCCCGCCAGGCGCCCTCTCGCCAGCCCGACGACGGTGCTACGTGCCGCGCTCGCTGAGGATCTGGTCGCGCTCGGCGAGGCGGTTCGCGCGACGTAGCTGCGCCTCGCGCTCGCGGCGGCGCTCGGTGTCGTCCCGGCACTCGATCGCGGGCACCGGCGCGGGCCTGCCGTCGTCGTCGAGCGCGACCATCGTCACGTACGCGGTGTTGGTGTGCCGGAGCGAGCCCGAGCGCGGGTTCTCGGCCTCGACGCGCACCCCGACCTCCATCGACGTCCGCCACGCGGCGTTGACCGTCGCGCGGAACGTGACCACCTCGCCGACGTGCACCGGCTCGTTGAACGTCATGCGGTCCATCGCGGCGGTCACCACCCGGCAGCCGGAGTGCCGCGTCGCGGCGAGGCCCGCGACCTCGTCGGCGTAGCGCATGACCACGCCGCCGTGGACGTAGCCGGCGCTGTTGGCGTCCATCACGCCCATCCAGCGCACGAGCACGGACTGCGAGTCAGCGGGCGGCCGAGAGGACACGGAGGGTCATGGTACGGTCCGGTCCATGCCCGGACTCGGTGGCCGTTTCAGCACAGTCGTCAAGGCCAAGATCTCCAAGATGCTCGACCGCGCCGAGGATCCTCAGGAGACCCTGGACTACTCGTACGAGAAGCAGCTCGAGCTGCTCCAGAACGTCAAGAAGGGGATCGCGGACGTCGTCACGTCCAAGAAGCGACTCCAGCTCCAGTCCGGCAAGCTCGAGCAGCAGGTCGTCAAGCTCGACACGCAGGCGCGCCAGGCGCTGGCGGCGGGCCGCGAGGACCTCGCGCGCGCCGCGATGGAGCGCAAGGTGCTCGCGCAGACCGAGCTCCAAGGACTCGACCAGCAGGTCTCAGAGCTCGAGGACCAGCAGCAGCGCCTCATCGAGAACGAGCAGAAGCTGCGCACGAAGATCGAGGCCTTCCGCACCAAGAAGGAGGTCATCAAGGCGCAGTACTCCGCCGCCGAGGCCCAGGTGCAGATCTCCGAGGCCGCGACCGGCGTGGGCGAGCAGATGGCCGACGTCGGCCTGGCGATGCAGCGCGCCGTCGACAAGACCGAGCAGATGCGCGCCCGCGCCTCCGCCGTCGAGGAGCTCGAGGCGGCCGGCACCTTCGAGGACATCACCGCGCTCGGCGAGGGCAGCGACGACATCGACCGTCAGCTCAAGGAGCTCACCTCTGCATCGGCGGTCGACGACGAGCTGGCGAAGCTGCGGGCCGAGATCGGGCCGGGCGAGGGCGGCGAGAAGCCCGCCGGCGAGCTCGGGGCCGGCGCCGCGCCGACCGAGGAGCGCCCCCAGTGATCGTCCGCATCGCGACCGAGGGCCAGTTCGAGCTCGACCAGGCCGACTACGAGGCGGTCAACGCCCTCGACAACCAGTGCGTCGAGGCCGTCGAGGCCGGCGACGAGGCCCGCTTCCGCGAGCTGTTCGCCCAGCTCATCGCGATGGTCCGCGAGAAGGGGCGCAAGCTCGGCGACGAGGAGCTCGTGCACTCCGACGTGATCCTGCCTCCCGAGGACACCGACCTCGAAGAGGCCAAGCAGGAGTTCACCGGCGAGGGCGCGATCCCGGACTCACTGCTGCCCGGCAGCGCGGCCTAGCCACCGCTCCTCCCAGCCGCTGACCGCGAACGCCCTTCCGGGCACCGCGCCGACGGCGAGGATCGCCGCGCCGGGCTCGGTGGCGTGCGCGACCCGGTGCGAGGGCGGGGTGACGAGGACGAGGGCTCCGGCGGACGCGTCGAACGTCTCGCCGTCGACCGTGAAGCGCGCGGCGCCGGCCAGGACGACGTAGAGCTCCTCGAACTCGTCCTCGTCGTGCGGCTCGACGAGGAGGTCGCCGGCCGCCGCCGCCGTGTACGCGTTCGTCCCGAACGACTGGATGTCGAGGGTGTGACGGACGGGGTGCCACGTCAGGCCCTCGACGGGGGCGGCGACGGCCGGTATCTCGCCCACGTGGGCGACGCGGTGGCTCATCGGGCGAAGCCGAGCCGGCCGAGGAGGCGGCGGCGCGAGTCGCGGCGCGAGCGCATCTGCTCGGCGCGGGCCCGCAGGAGCGCGGCCTCGGACGCGGTCCGCCGGAACGGGTCGGCGACCAGGCGGCCGCTGATCACGTCGATGGCGGCCAGCGCGTTGTGCTCGCTCTCCGCGACGAGGACGTCGCCGTCGAGCGGCGGCGCGCTGTCGAGGCGGGCGAGATCGGCCAGCGCCCGCTCCTCACCGGACCGCGCGGGGCGGATGGTGACGGGGCTGTTCATCATGGAGAGCTGCGCGTTGGAGAGCACTGAGGGGCTCCTTCCGAGGTTGCTAACTGTCGTAAGTGTATAGCCGGTTACGTAACCTGTCAACCGCGAATGCTAGTGTTGTCCGTGATGGCTGCGATCACACAACGTCATGGGAGGGCCGTTTCGTGAGTGACGACGCCCCCAGTCATCGCCAGCCGGCCCCCGGGCGGCTCGAGCTGATCCGCTCCTTCGTCAACACGCTCGACGTGGAGGACGGCGAGGACGAGCTGGCCACGCCGGAGGCGCTTGCGGAGTGGCTCGCGGAGCACGGGCTGCTCGACGAGGGCGCCGCCACGCGCGGCGACCTGAAGCGCGCGACCGCGCTGCGCGAGGCGTTCCGCGAGATCCTGCTGGGTAACCACGGCGGCTACGAGACGGACCCCGCCGCGCTCGAGACGCTCGAGGACGCCGCCCGCCGCGCGCGCCTGGAGGTCCGCTTCGCGCCGGACGGTACGGCGAGGCCCGAGCCCGCCCGCGGCGGCGTCGACGGCGCGCTCGGCCGGTTGCTCGCGGTCGTCGCCGAGGCGCAGGCGGAGGGGACGTGGCCGCGGCTGAAGTCGTGTCCTGCCGACGACTGCCGCTGGGCGTTCTACGACAGGTCGCGCAACCGCTCGGCGGTCTGGTGCAACATGGCGGTCTGCGGGAACCGGGCGAAGGTCCGCAGCTACCGCGAGCGCAACCGCTGAACGGCCCAGCCGAGCGCGGCGCGCTTCGGCGACCACTCGCCCGTCTCCGCGAAGCGCCAGGCGCGCGCGGCGGCGAGGAACGCGGGCTCGCCGGGCTCGTTGCGGGCGTACCAGGCGACGGCGTCGGCGAGCGCCTCCATCGCGAGCTCGCGCGGGACCGCGCCGATCGTCTCGGCGGGCGGCGGGCCGTGCAGCGTCACCGCGTGCTCGCGCGCCTGGGCGAGGTCGAGCACCAACCAGAACCAGGGCTCCGCCGCCGGGTCGGCGCCCGCGTGGAGCGGCTCGCCGGCGCCCGTGTTGAGGTTGAGCTCCCAGCGCTGGTGGCGCGCGGGGGCCGCGACCTGCTCGGCGGTGTAGACGACCAGCTCGAGCTTGCGCGCCGGGCACGGGAGCGCCTGGTGCGAGCACCGCGCGACGATCGCGTCCCGCGCGGCGTCCGACAGCGGCGCGTCGACGACGACCATGACGTCGAGGTCGCTGCGGCCGGGCACGTAGGCGCCCATCGCCGCCGACCCGATCAGGTAGACGGCGCGGGCGTGCCCGAGGCGATCGACCAGTTGTGTGACGTACTCACTCTCGGGGACGTCCATCTACGGGAGCATGCACCCATGTACGCCTTCATCGTGGGTCTCATCGTGCGCCGGCAGTTCGCGCACCTCTCGAGCGGCGACTGGCGCAAGCCGTTGCGCTTCTTCGCGCCGGACGCCGTCCTGCGCTTCCCCGGCGACAACGAGCTCGGCGGCGAGTACCACGGCCGGGACGCGATTGCCGCGTGGTTCGACCGCGGCTGGTCGAAGTTCGGGTTCGACTTCACGGTCGAGGACGTCGTCGTCAGCGGCGGCCCGTGGAACATGCGCGTCGGCACGCGCTGGCACAACACGCTGCGCGCGGAGGACGGCGAGCTCTTCCGCTACCGGGGCATGCAGTACGCCCGCTTCCGCTGGGGCCGCCTCGTCGAGGACGAGCTGTACGAGGACACGCAGGTCGTGACGCGCGCGCTGGAGCACGCCGCCGCGCTCGACCGCGAAGCCGCGCTCGCCTAGGCTCGCCCCGACGGGTCAGCCGGCAAGGAGGTCACGATGACGGGACGGGCGAAGCTTGCACTCGGAGCGCTGGCCGCGTGCGCGGTGGGCGTCGGAGGCTCCGTCCCGGCCGGCGGGCAGTCCGCCGACGTCGGCGGCTATGCGGTCGTCTTCGAGTACGCCCGCGGCGACGCGCGGGGCATCGTCCACGCGTTCCGGCGGCCCGGCGCCGCGGCCGTGCGCGTCTCGGTCTCGCTCCACGGGCTCGAGCCGCGCGGCGACTACGAGGTGGCCGCGACCCGCGCGCGCTGCACCGGGCGCGTGCTCTGGCGCGCGTCGTTCAGCACGCCCGCGGGCGAGGACGACACGTTCGCCCGCCTCCGCGTCCCGCTCGACCCCAGCCGCGCGACGGGCGCGGGCGGCGCCGGGCTGTACCTCGTGGCCCCGGACGGGAGCCGGAAGCTCGTGGCGTGCGCCGCGGGGCGGCGGTACGGCGGCTGAACGGCTAGAGCGGGACGCCCCAGAGCGGGAACCAGCGCTCCAGCTCGGGTTCCATCGGAAGCTCGCCGCCGAGCTGCGCCTTCAGCCGCAGCTCGGCCTCGTTGTCGCGCACCTGCTCGCCGTCGCCGGGGACGAACGGGTACCAGAGGCCGCGCTTGACGTTGTAGATGAAGTAGGCGTCGCGGCCGCCCTCGCGGGTGAAGCGGAACACCGCCGCCAGGATGCGCGCGCCGTAGCCGCCGACGTCGAGGGAGTCCTTGATCGAGCTGATCCCGACGACGAGGTCCTCGACGTCGGGATCGCTGAGGACGACCCAGCGGTAGCCGAACTTGTCGTCGCTCAGCTCGACCGTGGTGCCGGTCTCCTCGCCGGTCGCCCGCAGCAGCTCCTCGGCGTCCGCGACGATCCGCGAGAAGTCGGCCGTCGCCTCCGCCTGGAAGACGATCCCCGCCTTCCCGCCGCTCTTCATGCCGTGCGAGGTCTCGAGCGCGACGTGCGCCGTCGACATCGCGAACAGCCGGTCCTGCTTCGCCGGCTTCGGCGTGCGCGAGCGCCCGAGCAGGCCGTCGAGGAAGCCCACGCTAGGCGGCCAGCGAGGCGGCCGACGTGCCCTGGATCTGCGCCTCGAGGCGCTCGAGCGCCGCGATGCGGCGGTCCATCGGCGGGTGCGTCGAGAAGATCGCGAACAGCGACTTCGTCGACGGCCGCGCGATGTAGAACGCCGCGAGCTCGGAGTGGGCGCGGAGGTCCTGCTCGGGGATCCGCTCCATCGTGCCGCTGATCTTCATGAGCGCCGAGCTGAGCGCGCTCGGGCGCCGCGTGATCTCCGCCGCGCCGCGGTCGGCCGCGAACTCGCGGTAGCGCGACAGCGCCGCCATCAGGAAGAACGAGAGGACGTAGACCGCGAGCGAGACGAGGATCAGGGCGAGGAACCCGGGGTTCTCGTCGTCGTCCCCGCCGCCGAAGAAGAACCCGAACTGCAGGATCATCGACGCGATCGACGCGAAGAAGCTCGCGATGGTCATGATCACGACGTCGCGGTGGCGGATGTGCGCAAGCTCGTGCGCGAGGACGCCCTCGAGCTCGGCGGGCGAGAGGATCTCCATGATCCCGGTGGTCACCGCGACCGTGGCGGCCTTCTTCGACCGGCCCATCGCGAACGCATTGGGCATCGCGGTCCGCATGATCGCGACGCGCGGCTTCGGCAGGTCGGCCTGGACGCAGAGCCGCTCGATCATCGCGTGCAGCTCCGGCGCCTCCTTCGGCGAGACCTCCTCGGCGCCCATCGCCCGCAGGCCGAGCTTCTCGGCCGCGAGCAGCTGGAAGACGAACAGGCCGCCGGCGACGACGGCGATCAGGACCCCGCTCGCACCGGAGGCGAACAGCGCGGCGATCAGGACGACGTAGACGGCGCCCAGGAGGAAGATCGTGAGGAGCATCCGGGCCTGGAGCCCGGCGGGTGCCTTGAGGGCGGAGGAGCGATTCATCGTGCCTACATTCTACGAGTCCGGCTGCACCTGTTTTTGCAGGGGAATCGCGGGCCGCGTCGTAGCCTCCGCGCCGCTCCGTGCGACTCCGGGTCCTGATCGCCTGCCTGCTCGCGCCCGCGATCCTGTGGGCGGTGCTCCCCCTGCCGTCGCAGGGCCAGCGGCTCCAGGAGAAGATCGACAGGGCGCGCGAGCAGGCCGAGCGCAAGAAGGGCACCGAGCGCGTCCTCACGACCGAGATCGCCGCGTACTCGCGGCGGATCAGCGGGCTCGAGGCGCGCCAGTCGCGGATCCAGGCCGATCTCGACGCCAAGATGGCCGAGCTCGTCCGGCTCCAGGACCGGCTGCGCGACGAGCGGGCCCGGCTGACGCGCCTGCGTGAGCGCCTGCAGCAGTCGCGCACCCCGCTCTCGCGGCGCCTCGTCGAGATCTACAAGGCCGACAAGCCGGACGT